>JAFGTS010000001.1 GCA_016933965.1 Deltaproteobacteria bacterium
CGCTCACCAATGACTTTTTCGTGAATCTGCTCGACATGAGCACGACGTGGAAGGCAACCTCGGAAGACAATGACGTGTTCGAGGGTCGTGATCGCGCAACGGGCGAACTCAAGTGGACCGGCGCCCGTGTCGACCTCGTCTTCGGTTCGAACTCCCAGCTCCGGGCCCTGGCGGAAGTCTACGCCTGCGAGGACTCCCAGGAGAAATTCCTGCACGATTTTGTGGCGGCATGGAATAAGGTAATGAATCTTGACCGCTTCGACCTTGCCCGATAGCAGCAGAAGCGTCTTGCCGCCATGTCCCAGGAGGATCGCGTCAAGGCAACGCGGGAATAACCGGTGATGAGCCGGATCCTTTGCGCAAAAAAGGTGGAATCCCTTTGAGGAGGCGATTCCACCTTTTTTAGTCCGTTCTGCGGCAGTGGTGACGGTTACATGCCGAGCATTTCCTTCTTCAGGCTTTTCTGGGCTGGTTTGTCGCAGAGCCAGATGCCGAAGAGGGCTTTTTTGAATTCAAGACCGGGTATCGTGGCAATAAGCGTTTCGTTCTTGTAGGCTTCAACTCCTGAGCCGGGCGCGTAGACCAGGTCGTACACATCGTTCACATTGATCTTTTCTTTGAAGACGCTGATGAAATTTTCTATCTCCGTCTGGATGGGAGCCGTGTTTCCATCGGTGGCGTTTTCGAAGCCTTCCCGGGTCGCTTCTTCCATCCGTTCGCTGGTGATCATCGAGGAAATGATGTGCAACCTGATGGCCATCGGCTCATCTGCATTGATGATCACTTCGGCGTCGCTGCTTTTTTCCTGCAGGAACAGACCACCCACGTAAAGATCCATGAAGAATTTGGTCCTTACGCCCGCTCCGTTCAGGAGCAGTGGTGCATTGCCGGCGGTAAGCGTTTCCGGCATGACAATACCGGCGATATCAGCCGCCACGGCCGGTGATGCGATGAGACACAGAGCCAGACATACAACGACACAAACCTTTTTAATCATACCTTCCTCCTTCTTGTATATATAATCGGCCCTTCGACGAAAAACCGATCAATTATATGCCCCCGCGGTGAGAATGCCCGCGACGCTGCGTTTTCTATTCCAGGGGTTTCTTCTCTATCTTTGCCGCCGCCTTTAACCGGTCCAGGTAGGCGATAACCTCCGTCTGCAGTTTTTCCTGCTTCAGATGTTCGATGAGGCGGTCCTTGATATCTTCAAAAGGAACCTGTCCCTCCGGTTTCCGCTCCACCGACTGTATCAGGTGATATCCGAACTCGGTTTCAACGATATCGCTCGTTTTCCCCGGCTCCAGTGCAAAAGCGGCGTCCTCAAAGGGTTTCACCATCTGACCCCGTCTGAAGAAACCGAGGTCTCCGCCCTTATTGCCGCTCGGGCACTGGGACTCTTCTTTTGCAAGAGCGGCAAAATCCGCCCCCGCCTTGAGCTTTTTCCGAATCTCCTCGATCTTTTTCCGTGCCGCCGCCTTTTCTTCATCCGGTGCGCTCTGATCGACCTTGATCAGGATATGGCTGGCCCGCACCTGTTCCGGCTGTTTGAAGGCCTCCGGGTTGGCCTTGTAAAAATCTTCCGCTTCCTTCTCCGTCACGCTGATCGTCGCGCTGATATGGTCGTCGACGAGTTTCTGGATTGTCATATCTTTTCCAAGCTGTGATCGCAGCTCTTCAAGTGTGATATTCATCCGGGCGAGGGCCGCCTCGAATTCTTCCGCGCTGGGAAAACGGTCCCGGAGGGATTGTACCTTTGCGGATACTTCCTGTGCATCGACGACGATGCCCTTCGCGTGGCTCTCCTGAAAGAGGAGTTCCCGGTTTATAAGGCTGTCCAGGACCTTTTCCTTTATTTCCGCGAGACGTTCGCTGTCGAGGGCCTGGCCGTTCTGCATGAGCTTTCTTTCGACCTGGCTCATTTCCATATCAAAATCGGAGCGGGGGATTACCGTACCGTTGACAACCGCCACGACGTCACTTGTGGTCCCTTCCTGCGCTGCCGGAAGCGGACAGGCCATGCAAAGGAGGAGCAGGACCGTTGTAATGAGAAGGACTGTTCTCTTTCTTTGTGTTCGCATTATTTCTTCCTTTCCGATTGAGATACAGGAAAAAGCTCCCGGGGGAGCCCTCATACAAATAGACATTCTCCATTTTTATTGAAGACAAAATCAAGGTATTTTTTGCGATTTTTTTATGATCCTTATTTGAACGATACGTTGTCGCGGTACCCGGCCGTATGGCGGATCGGTCAGTCCCGCGGAATGCTGAGGTGATCGGCAAGACCCGGGGCATCCGCCTTCTCGTGAAACGCTGCCCTGCCATGTTTCCCTTTTCCCTGATTCCGGTCATGATCGGGGGAGGAGATATCGCCTTGGCGGGTACCCAGGAAAGGTACAGCGGCGGCCATGAGCAGGAGAACGGCCGCAATGATCGCAATGGCAATGCGCACGTTCTTCCTGCCGCCCTTTCCACCCTCGATGAGCGCCCGTATCCACGTCCAGTGGAGCAGCAGGTGAATGCCCATGGTAACGACAAACAGAAGTGCCAGGACAAAGTGGATATCACCCCATTCGTGACGTGTCAGACCCCAGAGTTGTGCCTGGCCCGCACCGGGCGGGAGAATGTAATATATGAGAAGCCCCGTGGACAGTAGAAAGACGAATTCAACGAACGCAACCGTGTCGATGATAAAGTTTACTTTTGCCCCTGTCAGTTTCTTCATTTGATCGGCTCCCGCGTTCAGTTTCACCCGTACGAACCGGCCCGCACGCGTCTATGAACTGTTACCGTAAGGTAATGCGTCTTCCCATGCCTGTCAAGGGTGGGCCTTTGTTCGTTCCTTTCCTGCCGGTCTCGCCCGTTTCATGAACGAAGGGTAGCGATAAGCCGCCTTGGAAAGAGAAGCAGATCGAGGGCTTCCAGGATACCCGGCGTTGAAAGATCGGCGGCCATAAGGGATTCAGCCGCGGTTCCTTCATCCTGGAGCACCGCTATCCCCAGGGCCGCTCTCTTGAGCATCAGGCGATCATTCCTCCCATTGCCGACGCACACGGTCCGGTCGATTCCCAGTTCAGCCGTGTACGATGCCTTCGCTTCCGCCTGTTCTTCTCGGGGAATAATGTACAGGCGGCAAGGCAGCATTGAAAGTTCCTTTTTCACGGAGCCGAACGTGTCCGCTGTCAACACATGGATCGCGAGGTGCCTCGACAAGGTCCTGATTCGGTCCACCACTCCCGGAAGCAACTTCCCGTCCCGTGAAAGGGTGCCGTTGTAATCCAGAACAAGGTGTTCCAGCCTGAGCGTTCCATAACCGGGAATATCGATTTCTATCATTCGGACGTCCCCTTTCGCGCAGATTTCTCTTTATTACTCTTTCATGCGTGTTCCGGTCAATCGACTCTTTCCTTTGCAGGTGCTTCGAAATTCCGCCGATGTGTGAAAGATACCTGCATGTTATTATCTTCTTGACTCAATAACTCTTATTCAATATTGTAGCCAACCACGAGCAGTGTGAGTGATCGTGCCACATTTCAATCCCCCTGAAAAAATTCAGCGAGACGGCGTGCGTGCGACAGGTCTCAAGATGAGGAACTGATGCCATGGCGAAAAAACCGGGTCGACGGAAGCTCTTGAATAACAGTGATATCGGTAGCGCTTTCAGTGTCAATGAAGACAGATACCGTTCGCTTTTTGAGACGGTAACGGACATCATCGTTCTGATCGATCCCGAGTATGTCATTACCGACGTGTCCCCCAGCGTGGAACGGGAGGCGGGATATCGACCGGAAGAAGTGATCGGAATTTCAATTCATGATGTCGATTTTACCACCGGTGAGTTCCGGCGCAGCGTCTTCGAAAACCTTGAAAAAGTGTTTGCCGGCGAGAGGATCTCAGGTGTTGAGTATCAATTGATCACGCGCCGTGGAGATGTGATGTATGTGGAGATCAATGCCACACCCCTGTACCGGGATTGTATTGTTCATGCCTGTATCTGCGTGGCCCGCAATGTGACTCAGCGAAAGAGAATGGAAGAGGAGATCAGGGAAAGCGGGGAGAAATACCGTGACCTGGTGGAGAACATGAGAGACATTGTTTATATGACTGACGACAAGGGCATGATCACCTATGTGAGCCCTGTGATCAGAGAGCTTGGCGGGTATGAGCCGTCGGACATCATCGGAAAGCGGTACGTTGATTTCGTGTTTGATGAGGATCTTCCCGACCGGTGGGAGTATTTCACCCGGGCCCTTCAAGGGGAGAATGAAAACACGGAGTATCGCTATGTCACCCGGGATGGCCGTGTGAGATGGGTGAGGAACTCTCCCCGGCCGATCGTCAAGGATGGTTGCGTGACCGGTCTGCAGGGTAATCTGTCGGATATCACGGAGCGGAAAGAGGTGGAGGAATCCCTGCGAAGAAGTCAGGAATGGCTTCGTACCGTACTTGAGAACATGCCGGTTCTTCTCGTGGCCTTCGACGAGCGGGAGGGAATCATCGTCTGGAACGCCGAATGTGAGCGGGTAACGGGATATACAATGGAGGAGGCCCGGAACCTGGGAAACATCTGGGAAGCGTTGTATCCCGATCCTGAATACCGCGAGTGGCTGTTGAAAGAAACAAGACACCACCGGAATGAATACTACAATCTCGAAGTACGGATAACGGACCGGAACGGCGATGTCAGGACCCTTTCCTTATCCAATATTTCCGCTCAATTCCCTGTTCCCGGCTGGAAATTCTGGGCTGTCGGCGTCGATATGACGGAAATAAAGAAAGCGGAGGAGGTTCTTCGGAACATGAACGCTCATCTGGAACATCAGGTACGGCAGCGAACCGAGGAATTGCACATGAAAGCACAAAAGCTCGAAGAAACGAATGCTGCGTTGCGGACCCTGCTGCAGGCCGCCGAGGAATTCAAGGAAGACATGGAAATGCGGGTTCTCTCGAATGTTTCCCAGGTCACGATCCCCTACCTGGAGCGACTGAAGCGCACCCGGTTGAGCGAGGACCAGATGACCTACTGCACAATCCTGGACACTCATATCCGGAACATCACGTCCTCCTTCGCGAAACGATTGTCTTCACCCTATCTCGGCTTCACCCCCCAGGAGGTCAGGATCGCCACCCTCATCAAGGAACATAAATCAACCAAGGATATCGCCGAATTGCTGGCCATTTCCGAGAGTGCCGTTATTTTCCACCGTCACAACATCAGAAAAAAACTCGGTATCATCGGGAAAAAGGTGAATCTCGAAGCCCACCTGGAACAATTTTCACAGTAGAAGATCGGACTGGTATCATCTAAAAGCCTGGTAATACTTGTGATATTCATACATTGTTAGTTTATGCTAACGGTTTGCTGACAGTATTTTGACATACCAGATTCCCGGAAACGTGCTATAGCCTATCTCAACTTTTTTTCATTTGATTCATCTTCACTTCATTGACGGAGGACAGAGGCTTAAATCCCGCGATTTCCGGGGGGATGGTCGCGGGACGGGGAAGAGGGGAGGAACCGCTCCCCTCTTACCCCCTTGATATATCTTTTCTGAAAGGAGACGGAGGGGTGAATAAGAGTGATATTATAAGCAGCGTAAACGGGATCTGCAGAAGCAGGAGAGAGGCACACAACCTCGTCAATTTCGTTTTTTCCATGATCAGCGATGCGCTTACGGAGAAGGACACGGTTACCCTGACGGGTTTCGGTACGTTCCGGGTCATCCAGCGCAAGGCCCGACGGGGAAGAAATCCGCGAACCGGTGAAAACCTGTGGGTGGAGTCGTCGGATGTTCTACGATTCACTCCCTGCAGAACGCTGAAGGAAGCCGTCAAGAAGACAGACGGATATAAAAAAGCAGGACATCAGTCGGCATGACCCGCCGTATCTCCCCCCGGCGGGATCCTTTATGGCGGTGAAGCGCCGCCGTTTCCCGCGTACAGGCCCAAGAGATAGGGTTTCTGGCAGAGAAAGGCCATTGCCTGATCACGGACTTCCTTTTCCGCGAAGGAAACGGCGTATCGGTAGGTCTGATAGTTGAAGGTGATGGTCCGTTCAAAGTATAGGGGTTTCAGGGCATTGATAATGTCCAGGCGTGTTGCTTCCGGGGCGCCGTCGAAGAGGTAGAAGAGGCTGTACACAATGTGCGACCACAGCATGATATCAAGGTCGTAATAATCCATGGAATACATGTGATTGGTTTTCTGGTATGCATAGGTATTCAGGTATTGCTTCACCAGGTCTTTGTACTTGTCGTATTCCCTCCTGCAATCATCCTTCAGTCTGACGATATCCTCGACGGAAAGCGGTTCTGGTTCCATCATTTTATCGAGACCCTTCAACGCGACGGTGCGGATCACCGTTTGCCGGGCACTGGGAACATTGTTTTGCAACCATTTTGATTGATGCTTGTGCAGCGTGGTGAAAAGGGTATGAATGACCTCCTCAAACATCTGTCCCAGCTTTGGCGTGCTTGTGTTGTGTATCTTAACACCCAGTCCCGTCTGGCAGACCTTGAAATCGCCGAAGAGGGCCGAGAGGGACATGAATATATCGATACCGTAGTGACGGATCGTGTCGTTCCATTCCTGGTCAAGCCAGAACCGGCAGAGTTTCCGGGAAAATGCGAAATCGCCGCCGATGGGCTGTCTGATGTCTATGCCGGCCAGTGAAAAGACGAGTGGATAACAGAGGTGGTTCGTGATGGTCCCGTCGAATTGATGCCGTGAATAGAGAGGGGTGACGAGATCATGCCCTTCTTCGACGGGCGAGCCGAGGTACCGGATCCATTCGGGTGTTATCGAGCGCAGGTCGGCATCAATGACGATCGTTATGCCGGCCTCCACATCCCTGCAGAAGTTGAACAGGTTCCAGAAGTTATTGCCCTTGCCTGTTACACCTTCCGGCGTCGTGATATATTTTCTTTCAATATTTCGTGGTATTTCAGCTGCCAGAAAGGCTTCCCGCGTTCCATCGGGACTGTTGTTGTCGCAGTTTACTATGATGCAGCGCTTTGAGGGGAAATAGGTGGACAATCCCTGTGCCGCCGTCCGTGTGACGAAACCGATCGTTTCTGCTTCCCGGTATGAGGGGATGCCGACGACGACATCGTATGTCTGATTCACCGGTACAATGACTCCTTTTCAGCGTGGTGGGCCTGATCGATCCGTGCCGGACCCCCGCTTGAACGCTTAACCTCCCCCCTTATATTATTGAATCCGCAATGTCAACACTGATGACCACGAAAAAGTAAATATTACGAAATATCCTTATATATCCTTATATATCAATATATTGTGACTCATTGAACTACTGAATATAGGGTCACCGTTCACGGTTTTCGCCGGTCGTTCCTGATGGTCAGAGGGTGATGAAAAATCCCGCGGCCGTCAGGAGCGGTGTAATGATGGTGACAACCACGTTCAGCCCCATAAAGGGGGCCAGCTTCGGGATGTCACTGGCATGCCGGAGCAGGCCGAAAAAGGCGGCACCTGCCGCAGGGATCGACGCGAGGCCGAGCAGGCACCAGGCAGGAAAAAGGCCGGCCGCGACGGAGATAATGATGGAAACATAGGTGGCCGCGAGAAAGGATCCGTAAGTAATGATCCCCGTGGTTCTGCCGAAGGCGATGATGAGGTGTCGCCTGCCGATGCTTCTGTCCGCGTCGATATCCGGGAACTGGTTCATGAGAAGCAGGTTGCTGACCAGGAAAAACGGTATCAATGATGCCGCAAAGGCCATCCAGGAATATGACCCCGTTAGGACGAAATCGGTGCCCATCACCATGAGGGGGCCGAATCCGAGCCCGGGCGCGATGAGACAGAAAAGGGGACTGCGGGTGAGCCAGATGGTGTAGGTGAACACGATGATGAGACCGGCAACCCCCAAGGGTAACAGCAGAATACCCCGGACGGCGACAAAATAGAGGCCGATCAGGCCTGTCAGAATAAAGGCTGCCATTCCGGTTATCAGGGCCGTGCGGGCCTTGTGCGGCATACGCGGCAGAGTGCCGCTGCCGCCGCTGAAGGCGGTCCGCTGCGTTCGAAGGTCCAGTCCGCTGGTGAAATCGTAATATTCGTTCAGTGAATTCACGCTGACATGGGCCGACAGAGCACCCGCGAGGGTCAGGAAAAGATAGAACACGCTGAAGGTTCCCTGGGTATGAAACGCCGTTCCCAGGCCAAGAATGACGCAGGCTGGCGGGAGGATCAGAAAGGGCAGCCGCATCGGGCCGAGAATGTGTTCAAACTGCTTCATGCGATCGAGCCTGTTGTGCCCCCTCCTCAGAAGATCGGCGGTATAATGGCCCGGGTTCCCTTCAGTCGGGCAGTGATCAGTGCCGACAGGGAACTGACGGGGTTCACAGCCGCCAGTTTCAGCGGTGCGACTCCCATGTGGCGGCACAGGGCATGGACGGTCTCAGCCAGGTTGTTGCAACCGGGGCTCATGGTGACCTTCTTTTTGCCGAGGCGCCGGACCAGCTCCATGCCGTGTTCCTGGATGGCGCAGCTTCCCGCTATGTGGACGGGACCCTGAATGTTCCGGACCTCCGCGGGATCGATCCCCTTTCCCATGAGAATGGTGAAGCCTCCCTTCCCGTTGTGATCACAATAGAAGACTTCGACGACCGTCTCGGTGTTTCTCCGGCACCCTTCATTACAGCACCGCTCTTTTCCCCGCAGGATGACGAGTTCGGGAGGAAACCGGTCGAGCAGTTCGCAGGTCAGGTTCTTTTTGCGTTCTTCGAAGATCTCGCGGTTGATGATCGATATGTTGTCCATGTCGCTTTCACCGATGCCGGTTTCAGCGGCAAGCCGGAGGTGTTCCACGTCGTCGATGGCGAACCCGAGGAACGCCGCGGCGACAATATCGACAGAGAGGGGGTCGCGTCCTCCGATCAGGCAGTTCATGGGGACCACGCATTCGGATGTGTTCTTTTCGGCGATATAGTGGCCGTGGTTTGTCGCGATGAGACCGTCTATGACGACGAAGTCAGGCCGGATAACCCGGTAGATATCGGCAAATTTCCGGTGGAGTCGGAAATTGTGATCGGCGATGCGGCTCTGCTGATGTATCAAACCGAACTGGTTCTTTATTGAAAGGGTTACCTGTGACATGGAGTGTGTCTTCAGCTTGGGAAGGGAGACGTACAGGTTTCGATGGCCCTCTTCGATGAGCCGTTCGAACACGAAGGATGAAATGTCATTGAACGTCTGGAGACCCTCAAGGTAGATGGGAACGACGCCGGTCTCATCGAGATAGACCGGGATGGCGCCCGTTTCCCTGCACACCCGGCTCATGCCCGTTCCCGTGAAGACAAGGCGGGTAAAATTACTCTGGGTGCAGTTTTCGATAACGTAGATATCCCGTGCTCCCTGGCGCTGAAAGTACCTGATCACTTCCCTGACAACTTCGGGATCGGTGAAACTGTAAGGTTTCAGATCGACGGTGTTCACCTTCAGATAGACATCACCGCTTGATTTCAGCAGCGACGCGCCACCGCCGAAATGCTCAAAGATGTCGCGGACAGCCACTTCGATCCCCTGCCCGGTATCGGAAAAAACAACCTCGCTTTTCTGTCCCATTCCCCGGTTCTCCTCTCATCGGGGAGACTTATCCGCCGGTCATCACAGTTCGTACAGTTTCTCATCCATCGCCGGCCGACGCCGCTTCGATGCCTTCTTTCCCCTGGTTTCAAGGGTAAAGGGCTCTTCCCCCTCGAACATGTCCCCCATCTCTTCTTCTATTTTTTCAGGGTCCTCTCCTTTTTCAAGACGGCTCAGGGCTTCTTCCATTCCGGAGCTCAGATTCAATCCCGCCGCCTCCGACAGTTTCCTCATCATCGATGCTGCCTGTCGGGGATCATCCTCGTTGATCCTGCCGGCTTCCCGTGCCAGCATCTCCATGGCTTTTTCCATCCGGGATTCATCGATGGGCGGCATATCATCATCTCCCTCGCCTCGCTCTCCCGAAATGGTGGCGAACAGCGACATCTGGCGGCGCAGCTTCACGGTCTTGCAGCGGGGGCAGCGGGGAACTTTCTCGATGTTAACCGACTTCGAATAAAAATTGAATATCGTATTGCATTTTCTGCAGTAAAACTCATAAATCGGCATGCTTTAACCTCTGGTATTTATTAGGGAGAATCTACAACAACCGGTCCTTGAAAATCAATATCTTCTTTCTTTCGGAACTCCTGGAGCCGGGCAATGCGGGCCAGGAGCGGCGGGTGCGAATAATAGAACCAGGCATAGATGGGGTGAGGGTATAGGTTTGACAGATTATCACGCGCCAGTCCCCTCAGGGCGGAAATGAGAGGGGCCGTTCTTCCGGTAAGATGAAATGTAAAATCATCGGCTTCCTGTTCATAGCGCCGGGAGAGTGCCGAGCTCAGGGGTCTGAAAAAGAAGGCCACCGGTCCCGACAGTGCCGATATGAGAAAGAGCCCGGCGGCGGGGTTGATACGGCTGAAGCCGAAGGTATGGTAAAACTCCGGCCATGCCATAATGCGGGATATGATGAAGAAAAGGAAAAGGGACAGGATCTCCATAAGCAAGAGCTGTTTGATGATGTGTCTTTTTTTCCAGTGCCCGATCTCATGGGCGAGAACGGCGAGGAGTTCGTCATGGCTGTGGGAGAGCAGGAGCGTGTCGAACAGGACGATTCGCTTCGATCTGCCCAGACCCGTGAAATAGGCGTTCGTGTGCCTGCTCCTTTTCCCTGCATCGACCTGGAAGATCCCTCGTGCCTTCAGCCCGGCCTTCTCGACCAGTGCGATTATCCTGTCACGCAGTTCTTGATCTTTCACCGGTTCATATCGGTTGAAAAGAGGCGCTATGACAACGGGATAGAGCCACATGATGAGGAGCTGAAAACAGGCGAACAATATCCATGCCCAGAACCACCATGCCGGTCCTGCGTGAAAGATCAGTACCAGAAGTGACCCGAGAAGGATTCCCGTCAGCACCAGGGACACGGCCAGCCCCTTCAGGAGGTCTGAGAGCCACAGCTTCCAGCTGATCGTGCTGAAGCCGTATTTTCTCTCTATGACGAACGTTTCGTAGAGTTCGAAGGGAATATCGAGCACGAACCCGACGGCGGCGGGCCCGGCGAGGAAGAGCAACCCCGCGATGACGGCATTGAATCTCAGGGATTCAACGTACTCGGCATACCAGGGGAGCAGCCCGGAAAGTATAATGAGGAGCAGGATACCGTCGTTGAAGAGACTGACCAGGGAACCGAAACGGGAAGAGTCGATGGTGTATCCCGTCATGCGGACCAGTGTCTTTTCATCCAGAACCTTTTCAAAGCCCGGTGGCACCCGGTTTCCCTTCCGTGTCAGGTGACCGACGTTGATGCGTGTCAGAAGCAGGCGGCAGCAGGAGCGGCCGAGAAACAGTACCAGAAATGCCAGAAGAAAACCATTGAACTGAATCATACAATCCTCATCAATGTGCCGGTGACCCGATCAGTCCAGTATGCTTTCGCGAAGGTCGGCAAAGCTGTCCTTCCCGCAGGCGAAGAGGAGGGAGAGGGGCATGACCTTCCGGGCACGCATTACCATATGGCGAGCCGTCTCACGGATGTCCCACTGGGCGTGACGGTCTTCCCTGAGACGGGAAATGTGGTAGAGTTCGCGAACATTTACTTTCATGATAACCCGTTTTCTATGGGCGTTGGTCAGAATATAGGGGGCGGCGGCGGGAGCGGACCGCGCGATCCGCTCATAGACCTCGTTCGTCCGGGATATCCTTTCCATGAAGGGGCCATTCATGTTGACCGCCTCTATCGACGGGGGAACGGTCACCCCCAGTGCCGGGTCGTATTGCTGGGAGGTTATGGTGGCGAGGCGGTGACGCTTGAGCTGGGCGAAGCAGCTTGCGCTGATGGTGAGCTCGTAGAGAATATCGGCGTTCTCGAATTCCCGCGGCGGGCTGTCGTACGCTTCCATCCGCCGGCAGGCGGTCTTTATGATATCCTTCTTTTCCTCCGTGGTAAGGCGGGACACTGTCTTCCTGCACTGCTCCATGGATCGATTCGAAAGGGAGTGCAGAAGAGAGGAGAGGATGATATCGTCTGCTCCCGGCGTCGCGTGCAGGAGTATTACAGGATCGCCGCCGGTCGCGTTTTTCTGTTCGGCCAGTGTTGCCATATGTTCACGCAGTTCGTTTCTGGAATGGAGATCATAGGGCGTTGCTTCGGTGTACCGGACGAGGGAGGGCGCGATATGACGTGTTGCGTCATACAGCCTGGCGCCGTATTCCCGCATTTCAGCAAGATGATGCGCCGCCGAGCGCCGCAGCATCAATTCCAGGTTCCGGGCGTTCAGGGTCATGCCGAGCTGTGTTTCCGTCGCCAGGGACACGATGTACCGTGCGTCCTCCTTTGCCCACCCCTCGAGCGTCATCCTGTGCGAAGGTTTTTCGGCGAGGTCCCGGTGCGTGTCGAAGAAGTACTCCCGCAGGGCCCTGAAAAGGTCATGGTACAGCGCGTTCTGTTCCTTCACGGTCTCGCGGAAAAGCATGCGCGACTCGTCATCGACCAGTTCGGCGGGTATGACGAAGTCGTCCTCGAGACGTATGTAGCGCTGTGATTTCTCCGTGAAGGAACAGAGGCGGAATTTCTCTATTTCTTCGACGATGAGCCGGGATACGCCGAGAACATCAATGTTGAAAACCGCGTGTTCCGCGATGGAACTGTGGCCCATGTCAAAGACGATCGATTCGTTTGATCTCCTGGCTTTTTCGATCTCACGGCGGGAGATCGCCCGCAGTTCGTTCACGGGCAGGGGGTTTCTGCTGATGCGGGCGTAGGCGGCCGAGATGGTCTCCGGTGTGATGTTGTCCATGCCGGGATGAGATGCCGTGAGGGTCTGCAGTGTTTCGTAATCGACATTGAATCCCGCAAGAAGAATGTCCACGAACTCCCCCCTCCCTGTGAGCGTTATTGCATCCGGCCGGCATCTGAGGGGCTTATAACAGGATTTCACAGAGTGGTCAAACAGGTTTTCCTTTGCTGGCCCCCGCCTGAAATCCCCATGGCATACAGGGCGTTGCAGTTCTATCGCGACGCAGGAGGACGGAATATCATCTACGTCGGTGATCCCCGTTCATCGGGGGACGAGGCATTCCATGCCCTGCTCGATGAACTCCCCCTTGTCGAAAGGCGGCGGCTCTGCACATGGCCCGGCGTTGAGGAATATCTCGTCATCCGTTCCTGCTGAAAGGCGGGTATCCGCCGGGAAACAGCTCAGGTTGCAAGGCCGTGAAGGATCCGGTCGACCTGTTCCATTACTTCTTCCACCGTCGATACGGTGAAGAGCCGGCCCGTCTCGACCGGTTCCATCGTTGGCGCGCCGAGGCCGACCACCGGCGTGCCCGACTTCAAAGCGATGGCGATCTCCGACAGTGTTCCCGCTCCTCCCGCAAGGGCGATGAGAACATGGGGTGTTTTCGCGTTGATGACGTTTCGCCCGTCGAACATGCCCGTGTAAATGGGAATATCGACGAAATCATTGGGATATCCCGCCAGTGGGCACCGGCGGTCGTTGGGCAGGATGCCGACGACCAGGCCGCCCGCCCGGTGCGCTCCCTCTGAAGCGGCCTTCATGATCCCCGTGCCGCCTCCCGTCAGGAGCACATGACCCCGCCGGGCGATCTCCTCGCCGATACGATACGCGTCGGTCATGGCGGGCGACCGGTCCGAGTGGCTGCCCACGACACCGATAATGTATGGTTTCTGCCTGACCATGATTTCCGGCATGATCCGACGGCCCTTCTGCAGGTAATGATAACCGGCGCCTTCCGCGCGCCGGACTTGAACATACATATAGAAAAAAGAATTACCTGAGGCAACGATAAAATGGAGAGGACTCCCTCCGGCAAAAAATCCCTTGATTTCTTTCAGGATTTTTATTAGCTAAACGGCGAACAGAGAGTAGGGACATGAAACTGAGAGAAGATCTCTATTGCGTGCGCCGGTGGTGCCCGGTTCTCATATCGGGTGTGTTTACAGCCGCTGGATAACGCGTATCGATGGATGGGACACAGCCGTGAACAGACTCTGCTCACGGCTTTTTTTTGAGGAAGTAAGGGAGTATAACTCATGGTGAAATCATTCATGCCCGCCTTTAAAAATGAGGAAGAGCTCAGGTCACTCCAGCTCAAGGGGCTTCAATGGACCGTGGCCCACGCCTACCGGGGGAGCGATTTCTATCGCCGGCGCTTCGATGAGGCGGGAGTGCGGCCGGATGACATAACAAGTCTCGACGACCTGAAGCGATTGCCCTTTGTCACCGCCCAGGACCTGCAGGAACAGTACCCCTGGCCGCTCAGGTCGGTCCCCTTCGAGCAGATCGTGCGGCTTCACGCCTCATCAGGTACCACGGGAAAACGGAAAGTGCTGATCTACACGGCCCGGGATATCGATGACTGGGCCGACATGTTCGCCCGCTGTTATGAAATGGCGGGACTGTCACGGGATGACCGGATCCAGATCTGTGTCGGTTACGGCGTCTGGACCGCCGGCGCCGGCTTTCAGCTGGGATGCGAGCGATTCGGGGCCCTCGCCGTACCGGCCGGACCCGGGAACCTGGACATGCAGATGCAGTTCCTCGTGGATTTTCAGCCGACGGTCATCTGCTCCACGGCGTCCATGGGGCTTCTCATGGCGGAGGAGGTGAACAGGCGGGGACTTCGCGACGCAGTCAACGTCAAAAAAGTTATCTTCGGTGCGGAACGGTCCAATGATGCCATGAGGAAGACCATTCTTGAACTGCTCGGGGCGGAACAGACCTTTGATATTCCCGGTCTCACTGAACTCTACGGCCCGGGGACGGGCCTTGATTGTGAACATCATACCGGTATCCATTACTGGGCGGACTATTACATCATGGAGCTCCTTGATCCGGACACCCTCGAGCCCGTGCCGGAAGGGGAGGTTGGTGAAATGGTGTATACAACACTTCGTAAGGAGGGTGCGCCGCTCATCCGCTATCGCTCCCGGGACCTGACGCGCCTCATTCCCGGAGACTGCCCCTGCGGATCGCCGCTGCCCCGCCATGACCGGATCCTCGGGCGTTCCGATGACATGTTCATCATCAGGGGAGTGAACATATATCCCGGTCATATCGACGAGATCCTTGCCCGGCAGAAGGGGGTCGGAAGCGAGTACCAGATCCATCTTGAGCGCGGCGACGACGGGAAGGATTATATGACGATCAGGGTGGAACGGGCCGGGGGAGTATCCCCCGGCGATGACGCAGGAACGGCGCGTGTCATAGAGAGAGAGATACAGAAAGGCATTCTCGTCAGCGGGACCGTTGAGATAGTTGATCATCACTCCCTGCCGAGGACGGAAAGGAAATCGAAACGGGTTTTCGATAACCGGGAATAAAGGAAAATAATGCTTGATTCATTTCAAGATTTGCATTATTTAGTACGGACTTGCATGACACGAAGGGATACCTGATGATACGCGACAGATTCCTGACAGGCTGGTGGTGGCGGTTTCCACATAGCGGGGAAGGGTCTGTGCACTGTTTGATAACAGGTTGAAGAGAAAAAGGAACACCGTGAAGGCCGTGGACAGACCAAGTCCACGGCCTTTTTTTTGATGTGAGCGCTGTGTGACGGAAAAATCACGGGGAAATGAACATGGAACAGAGAATTCTTATGGGAAACGAGGCTATCGGCAGGGGGATCATCGAGTCGGGATGCACGCTCGTTTCTTCCTATCCGGGGACCCCGGCGTCGGAGATCCTTGAGTCGGTCGCCGCCTTTGCCGCTGAAGATGCCGTTCCCCTGCATGTTGAGTGGTCGGTCAATGAAAAGGTCGCTTATGAAGTGGCCCTGGGAAACAGCTACACGGGAAAACGCTCGGCCGTGGCCATGAAGCAGGTGGGTCTCAACGTGGCCTCCGATCCTTTCATGCGCTCGGCCTACCTGGGGGTCAAGGGAGGTCTCGTGGTCGTGGTCGCCGATGACCCGGGCCCGCACAGTTCCCAGACGGAACAGGACAGCAGGTTCTTTGCCTGCTTCGCCCGCGTGCCCGTTTTCGATCCTTCGAATCCCACAGAAGCTAAGGATATGGTGGGGAAGGCCCTGGAGCTTTCCGAAGAATACGAAATACCCGTCATGTTGCGTCCCACGACGCGGGTCTGTCATGCGAGGCAGAACGTGGCGGTCCATGCTCCAAAGAGGCCCGATCGAAAGGCGCATTTTGAAAAGGACCCCGGGCGGTGGGTGGCGACGCCGCAGTTTCTGACGGGCCTTCACCGGGGCCTGAACGACAAGATCGACGCGATCGCCGGCCGGCGGGACTTTTTCCCCTCCCTCACCGGCGGCGACGGTTCACGGCCCCGCTCCTGCATCATATCCTCCGGTGTGGCCTATGCCAATGTGTACGAGCTCCTCAACGACCTGGGCATACTGGGAACGATCGACCTCTACAAGGTTGACGTACCATACCCGCTGAACAGGCATTTCATCGAGGAGATTAATACCCGGTATGAAGAGATCCTGGTGATCGAGGAGACCTACCCGACCATTGAAATGCAGTTGCAGAACGGCGCGGTCCGCGGCCGGCTTTCAAAGACCGTTCCCGACCAGGGTGAATTGATGCCCGAGGTCATTGAGAAGGTGTTGCGTTCGTTCCTGAACTTACCGGAGGAGAGGGGAGAGGAGAAACCGGCGGTCCGGGGCGTCAGGCCGACGCTTTGCCCGGGATGCCCGCACCGTGCCGCGTTTTACGCGATCCGGAAAACCTTTCCGAAGGGCATATTCCCCAGCGATATCGGCTGCTATACCTTGGGAATGAATTTCGGCGCCGTCGACACCTGCCACTGCATGGGGGCTTGCATCAGCCAGGGAGCGGGACTGTACCATGCATATGCGGCGGACGGGGATGAATATCCCACCATCGTGGTGACCATCGGCGATTCCACCTTCTTTCACGCGGGAATGCCGGCACTGGTGAACGCCGTGTTCACCGGCGCCCGGTTCATTCTTGTCATCCTCGATAATTCGACGACGGCCATGACGGGGAACCAGCCGACGCCGCAGGTGGGGGTCCTGGCGGACGGCCGCCGAGGGAATCCCGTTTATATTCCCGACCTCGTGACGGCGAGCGGCGTGCGGTTCCTTCGGGAATGCGATCCCTATGACGTCGAGAAATTCACCGAGCATCTGCGGGAAGCCGATGAATACTGCCGCGGTGCTCAGGGAAGCGTGGCAGTGATCATCTCCCGGCATCCCTGCATTATGGACCGTGAGGCCTTGAAAAGCCAGCGTCGGTTCCGGGTTGCCGTTACGGAAGAGTGCACGGGCTGTAAGGTCTGTATAACGCGGTTTGAATGTCCCGCCATCGTTTTTGACGAAGAAGCGGAGCGCGCTCATATCGATCAGAACATCTGTATCGGATGCGGTGTCTGCGAGGTTGCCTGCCCTGTGGGTGCCATATCGGTGGAAGAAATGGGGGAAGATCGGTGAAACAGCAGATCATCATCAGCGGAAAAGGCGGCCAGGGGGTTCTCTTTTTGACGAGGTTGCTCGCGGAAGCGGGGATGGTGGCGGGACTTCCGGTCCTGACGTCGGAGACCCACGGCATGGCGATGCGGGGTGGCACGGTTATTTCCCACGTCAAGGTCGGTTCCTTCATGAGCCCGCTGATCCGAAAGGGCGGTGCCGACGCGGGACTGTTCCTTTCCCATTCGAATATCGCGATCCATGGAGATTATGTGGGACCGGGTGGCCGGTGCGTGGTCAATACCGACCGCGCGGGCGACTTTCTCGGGGTCGATGCGACGGAATATGCCCGGGAACTCGGCTCGTTGCTCATGACGAACCTGGTCCTGCTGGGGTATGCGATCACAAAGGGCGTCCTCTTCTGCGATGCTTCCCTGATGAGGACGGTTATTGAACAAACTTCTCCCCCCCGCAAGCGGGAGCTCAATCTGCGGGGATTTGAGAGGGGATTACATCTGTAAGGAGGGTATCCATGAAACAAGGAGGGTTGTTAATCAAGGTTGCCGGAATCGTGGGGGTGATCATCCTGGGGCTGGCGTTCATCGCACCGCCGGCCGTTGCGGGACCCGTCACCCTTTCCTACGCCAATTTCCCCCCGGCGTCCACCTTTCCCTGTGTCCAGATGGAACGGTGGAAGGAAGAGGTGGAAAAGCGGACGGGTGGGGCCGTGGCGATCAACACCTTTCCGGGAGGCACGCTCCTGGGAGCGAAGAACATGCTGGACGGCGTCATCGGCGGCCAGGCCGATATCGGCTGTTTCGCCATGTCCTATCATCCGGGCCGCTTTCCCATCATCGAGGCGATCGACCTGCCTCTGGGATGGCCGAACGCAACCGTGGCGAGCCTGTCGCTGATGGACCTGTATGAAAAATACCGGCCCGAATCTTTCGCGAAGGTCAAGGTACTGACCCTGTTCACCTGCCCCCCGGCCAACATCATGTCCATCGAGCCGGTCCGGACCCTTGACGATCTGAAGGGGATGGAGATCAGGGCCGCCGGAACGGGAGTGAAGGTTCTCGAGCTTCTCGGGGCGAGCCCCATTGGCATGCCGCAGTCGGATGTTCCCGATGCGCTCCACAAGAAGGTCATCGAAGGAATGGCCTCCTCCCTGGAAGTGATGAAGGATTTCAACTATGCCGAATACTGCCGCTATATCACCATGACCAATCTCCAGGTGGTGACCTTCGCGGTGGTCATGAATCTCGATCGCTGGGACTCATTGCCGGCAGATGTGCAGAAGGTTCTCGACGACCTGGCCCGTGAACAGGCGCAGTGGACCGGACAATATGTGGACGGGCACGTCAACGAGGCCGTCGCGTGGTCGAAGAAGACCTACAATGTCGAGATGATCGAACTTTCCACCGATGACAGGGCGCGCATGAAGAAAATGCTTGAGCCGCTGACCGAGGGGTATGTGGGACGAGTGGGAGACCAGGTTCCCGCCAGAACGATCATTGATGACGTGCTTGAGTTCAAGGAAAAATATTCAAAACTGTATTAGACGGTTGTGCAAAGGGAGATTATGGAACGGCTCATCGCATTACTTGACCGGGTCAGCACGTTGATAAACCGGGTCCTGACCGCCATCGCCGGCACGGTTCTCGTGCTCATGGTGGTTCTCGGCTCGGCAAATGTCGCGCTTCGCGGATTCGGCCTCCCCATCCAGGGGACCTTTGAAATGATGGGGTTTTTCGGCGCCATAACGGCGGCCTTCGCGCTCGGAAGGACCCAGATCAAGCGGGAGCATATCGCTGTTGATGTGGTGATACAATTCTTCCCGTCCCCGGTCCGGCGTTTTCTCAGCGGTGTCAGTTACGTGATCGGCGCCGTGTTCTTCGCCCTGGCGGCGTGGCAGACGGCCCTGTGGGGAACGAATCTCTGGCGGGTCAATGAATTGTCCGAAACGCTTCGGATCATCTATTTCCCCTTCGTGTACTGTGTATCACTGGGCTGCCTGGTGCTGTCTTTGGTCCTTTTTATCGACATGCTCAAGGTTCTGAACGGAACCGGGGAGGTTCACTCATGACGCTTACCGCCATCGGTCTTGTGGGTGTTGCCGTTCTCCTGTTCCTGCTTCTCTTTCTCGGTATGCCCGTGGGGTTTACCATGGCCGTCGTCGGTTTCGGCGGTATCTGTTACGTGATCTCCTTCAAGGCAGCTCTGGGAATGGTGGGGACCGAGCTGTGGAGCACCTTTTCCTCCTACGGTCTGACCATGGTGCCCCTCTTCGTGTTCATGGGACAGATCTGTTTTTACTCGGGGCTTAACCGGCGGTTGTTCAAGGCGACCCACACGGTCACCGGCCATGTCCGGGGCGGTCTGGCAATGGCCACCGTCTTCGCCTGCGCGGGGTTCGCCGCTATCTGCGGATCCAACACGGCCACGGCGGCGACGATGACCACCGTGTCACTTCCCGAGATGAAAAAATACCATTATGACCCCGCGCTTTCCGTGGGGTCCATAGCATGCGGGTCAACGCTGGGAGTCGTCATTCCACCCAGCGTGGTCCTTATTCTGGTTGGACTCTACACGGGACAGTCCATCAGCAAGCTTTTTTACGGCGGCATCCTGGCGGGGATCGTCCTTGCCATCCTCTTTATGATCACCATTGCCATCCTCTGCTGGATAAACCCGGAATGGAGCCCCCTGGGAAAACGGACGTCGCTGAAGGAAAAGATCCGTTCCATGCCCGGCTTTTTTGAGGCCGTGACCCTTTTCGCTCTTGTCATGGGCGGGCTCTATGCCGGTGTTTTCACCCCCACCGAGGCCGGCGCCGTCGGGACCTTTCTCGCCCTTGCCATGAGCCTTGTCAGAAGGACCCTGACCTGGCAGGGGTTCACCGCCGCCGTCACCGACACGCTGCAGGTGTCCTGCATGGTCTTCGTGATCATCGCCGGCGCCGTCATGTTCAGCCGTTTTCTCGCCCTGACGCGCATTCCCTTTGAAATGGCGGACTGGGTCGCGGCGCTGCCCTTTGCGCCGGTGACGATACTGAGCGTCATATTCATCATATATATCATCGGCGGGGCCCTCATGGACGCCCTCGCCCTCCTGCTGATAACGATACCCATCTTTTTCCCCGTTGCCCTGAAACTGGGGTATGACCCGCTCTGGTTCGGTGTGATGATCACGATCATTACGACCCTGGGCGCCGTTACCCCTCCCGTGGGGGCCACGACGTACGTGGTGGCCGGAATGGCGAAAGACGTGGGACTCGGCGGGGTCTTCCGGGGGGTCCTTTATTTTCTGCCGGCCTATATCCTCTGTATCATCCTGCTCATGGCCGTTCCCCAGATCATCACCTTCCTTCCCGGCCTGATCCGGTAGTTCAGGCATGCGAAGGCGGGCGGACCGCTCCATGAAACCGGCGCCCCGGCGCTGCCGTGAAATTACCTTGACAGACGAACGGCGAAGGTCGAATAATGCCGGCATGGCCGTAATTCCTCATATTGACGGGCTACAACGCCGGTCGCCGTTACTGCGATTCGCCCTCGGCGCGGTCCTGATGGTCTGCCTCTCGGTCCTGTGTCCCGGAACGGAACTGTGCAGCGCCGGGGATGATATGGTGCTTCTGGGGTTCGCCGTTGGATCGGCGGAGGAAGGGTCTGCCCTTCCACATGGCTGGGAACACCTTGAATATCTGGGAAAGGCGCGGAACCGCGTTTTTACGGAACGGGACGGAGCTAAAGGGGTTGTCCGCATGGAAAGCCTCGGCAG
Source organism: Deltaproteobacteria bacterium (assembly GCA_016933965.1). Lineage (NCBI taxonomy): Bacteria > Pseudomonadati > Myxococcota > Myxococcia > Deltaproteobacteria bacterium. The sequence goes on from JAFGTS010000001.1 coordinate 21,241, forward strand.
CGTGTCCTCCCTGATAACATTTCCCGATGTCCCTCTTCAGGACTATCCCTGTCTGGTATGGCGGTGGAAGGTGAACAGGGCCGTCGGCATGGCGATGGAAGACCGGAAGGACAGGAACGATGCCGCCGCCCGGGTCAGGATCATCTTCGGCGGAAAAGGTGAAGTGTCCGCCGCGGGCAGGGATGGTGTGGTGAAACTGCTTGAGACCATGGGTGTGCAGATCCCGCCGATGGAACCACCGGGATTCAAGGTAGATTACATCTGGGGGAACAGGGCACAGGCAGGAGACTTCCTCGCGTACCCCGGTTCCTCTTATCACAAGGTCTTCGTTCTGAGGAGCGGGAATCGCCAAGCCGGGTGCTGGCGATGGGAAAAGCGCGACATCGTCGAAGATTTCCGGCGATCTTTCGGAACGGAACCCCCCGGTATCACAGCGGTCCTCATCCTCAGCGACACGGACCATACCAATGAGGGAGTGACCGCCTGGTTCGGCAGCATCGTCCTCATGTCGGAACAGTCCCGGGGCGGCGGCGAGAAGCAATGAAAGCAAGTCCACGCTCCATGGCGGTCCTCATCCTGAATCGCGTCGAAGAAGAGAGATCCTACGCAGGTCCATTGCTCGATGCCGGGCGGTCCGCCACCGGCATGGACGATATAAAGGACAGGCGGCTGCTCACTCAGATCGTATACGGGGTTCTCCGGCACCGGGGGCGTCTCGACTGGGTGCTCGCCGCGTTCTACCGGGGCGACTTCTCGTCAATGGAGGTGGGGCTGAAAAATATTCTTCGTGTCGGCCTCTACCAGATACTTCTCCTTGACAGGATACCCTCATACGCGGCCGTGAACGAGGCGGTGAAAGCGGCTCGAAAAATGTTCCCGGGGCGTGACAGGCTGGTAAACGGAATCCTGCGGGGAGCGCTCAGAGGGATGGGTAATATCGCCTATCCGGATCCCCTCGAAGAGCCCGCCGGATACCTGTCGGTCTTTCATTCACATCCCCAGTGGCTCGTGTCCCGGTGGATAGATGAACTGGGGGTGGAGGAGACACGCCGGCTCTGTGAATCCAATAATGAAGAGCCTCCGCTGACGCTGCGGGTGAACCGCTTGAAAGCTGACCGCGGGGAGATCCTGTCACTGCTGCGTCGGGAGCAATGCGGGGCGGTGCCCGCAAGCGTCGCTCCCCAGGGCGTTATTCTTGAACGAACTGACGGCGCGATCACCGACATGGGACTTTTCCGTGACGGGTATATCCAGCCGCAGGACGAAGCATCCCAGCTCATCGCTCATCTCGTCGAGCCGAAGCCGGGTGAGATGGTGCTGGACCTCTGTTCGGGAAACGGTGTCAAGACGACACATCTTGCTGAATTGATGAACAATCGGGGGACCATTGTCGCCGTTGATGTCAACGGTGACAAGATCGGGCATCTGAAACGCCTTGCCGCCCGGCTCGGTGTCGATATCATCCGGACCCTGGTGCAAGATGCCACACAGGACCTGGGCGCGTCCTTTCACAAGGCCTTTGACCGCATACTGGTTGATGTCCCCTGTTCAGGGCTCGGGACATTACGGAGGAATCCGGAGATCAAGTGGCGTATCAGCCCGGAGGATCTGAAGGAACTGGTTCCTCTCCAAAAAAAACTATTGAATCAGGCAGCCGCTTATCTTAAAAAGGGGGGCAGTATCGTTTACAGCACCTGCACGATAGACAGAGAAGAGAACGAAGATATGGTGAGGGATTTCCTGGACGATCACCCCGGTTTCCGCCACAGTCATCCCCCCGTTGCTTTGAGCAATGTGGCGCCTCCCGGTACGTTCTTCAGGTCTTTCCCTCACCACCATGGTATGGACGGTTTTTTCGGGGCCGTCCTTCAAAGAGGGGAGTGATCGTGATGGAGAACGTCGGACCGACGCGCGCAGACGCCCTGGAACTGCTTCACCGCTATAATGAGAGTGACAGCCTCAGAAAGCACGCCTATGCCGTGGAATCGGTCATGCGCCATATCGCCAGGAAGCGCGGTGAGGACGAGGACAAATGGGGGGTCATCGGACTGATCCATGATCTTGACTACGAACGATACCCGGACCAGCACTGCACGATGACGAAAAAGATCCTGGAAGAGGAAGGGTGGCCCGCCGAGTATATCAGGGCCGCCGTTTCCCACGGCTGGGGGATCTGCTCCGACGTCAAACCGGAAAGTGTTCTTGAAAAAACACTGTACGCCATCGACGAACTGACGGGGCTGGTGGCGGCCAGCGCTCTTGTCAGGCCGTCAAAGAGCGTTCTGGACCTGACGGTCAAATCGGTCAGGAAAAAATGGAAGTCCCCGGCCTTTGCCGCCGGTGTCGATCGCTCCATCATTGAGAAGGGCGCCGGGATGCTGGATCTCGATGTGGCTGAGCTTATCGAGGATACCATCATGGGAATGCGCGATGTCGCGGCGGATATCGGACTCGAGGGTGAACCGTCCTGACATGTTCAAACGGCCTGTTCCCCCGGGCCCCCACCCCTGAAAAGCCTGTGGAACAACCCATAGAGGCACCTCGTAAAAAGGTGCAAAATTGATTGACAACCCCCCCCAAAAACGGTATCCATCACATTTTTACGTCCGGGATCGCGAATCGGTTTCCTTGCGAAGCGGGGAAGCTCCGCTATGTTCGTCTTATACCGCTCGAAGCGGATCCCGGTGTCGTCGATGTGAACGGCCTGCCATATGTCCTGACCGGCCGTTGATGTGAGAGGGATAAAAGGGATGACTGTGTTCCTGAAACAGATGCAGGTGGGTTTTCTCGCTGTCTGTGCCTATATCGTGGGGGATCGTGATACCGGTGAAGGACTGGTCATCGACCCCGCCGCCTCGACGGAAGACATCGCCGCGGAAGCGGAGCGGAACGGCATCACCCTTAAATACATCGTCAATACCCATGGTCATGTCGACCATATCTCGGGAAATGCGGACATGCAGAAGCTGACAGGTGCCCGGATCGTTATCCATGAGGCCGATGCCCCCCTGTTGACCCAGACGCCGTCCATGATGCTGCGGATGTTCAGAGCGAAGGCGTCACCGCCGGCGGACATTATCGTCCGCGACGGCGATGTGATCAGCGTCGGCGGGGTGAACCTGAACGTCATCCATACACCGGGGCACACCCCGGGAGGGATGTCGCTTTACCTGCCGGGCTATGTGTTCACCGGGGACACTCTCTTTGTGGAAAGCGTGGGCCGGACGGATCTTCCCGGTGCCTCGTGGAATGTAATGTACAATTCGATCATGAAAAAACTCATGACGCTTCCCGATGAGACCATTGTTCTGCCCGGTCACAATTATGGAAGAACCCCCACGTCGACCATCGGGAATGAGCGGCGCAACAATCCTTTCTTGCGATAGGCGGTGAGCCGGTTATGGAAAAACAAGGACTCTTTGAAACCAATCTGGAAACCCTGTTCCTGAAGAGCAGGGGCAAGGTCCGGGATATCTACGAGGTGGGCGGATACTATCTGATAGTGGCAACGGACAGGATATCCGCCTTTGATGTGATCATGCCGAATCCCATCCCTGACAAAGGGAAGGTCCTCACCCGGATGTCGGAGTTCTGGTTCCGCAGAACGGAGGGCATCATCGCGAATCATCTTATAACGACCGATGTGAGGGATTTCCCGGAGGAATGCGTGCCCTACCGTGAAATTCTCGAGGGCCGCAGTATGCTTGTGAAAAAGGCACGGCCGCTGCCGGTGGAGTGTGTCGTCAGGGGATATCTGGGCGGTTCCGCCTGGAAGGATTACTGTGAAGGAAGGCCCGTTTCGGGTATCGTTCTTCCCGCGGGGTTGAAAGAATCGTCAAAACTGGCCGAGCCGGTCTTTACCCCCTCCACCAAAGCGGAACAGGGACAGCATGACCTCCCGATATCACAGGAGGAGGTGGGTCGCCTGATAGGCAAAGACCTGGCCGACCGTGTTGAAAGAACATCTCTTGAAGTGTTCGTGCAGGCTTCGGAAGCAGCGGACACGGCAGGTATCATTATCGCTGATACCAAAATGGAATTCGGCATCATCGGCGATGACCTGGTGCTGATCGATGAACTGCTCACGCCCGATTCATCGCGGTTCTGGCCCAAGGATGAGTATGAAGAGGGAAGGTCCCAGAACAGTTTCGATAAACAGTTTCTCCGGGATTATCTCCTGTCGATCAAGTGGAACAAGACCCCGCCGGCGCCGCAACTTCCCGATGACATTATAGAAAAGACCGCTGAGAAATATCGGGAAGCCCTGGAAAGACTTACCACCTGATTCCAACGCCTTGACAGATCGCTGAACCGTTACTAACTTAATTTTGTTTATCTGCGTCCGTCGTCCACTGCAAAAATGAGCGTTGTCGCCAATGAAAAACGATTACTATAAAATACTCGGTGTTCGCAAAGATGCATCCAAAGATGAGATAAAAAAGGCTTACAGGAAGCTTGCCTTTCAGTATCATCCCGATCGAAACCCCGGAAACCATGAAGCGGAGGAACTGTTCAAAGAGGCCGCTGAAGCCTATGAGGTCCTCAGTGACGATGAAAAGAGGGATATTTACAACCGCTTCGGTCACGAAGGTCTCCGGGGGACCGGATATCGGGGCTTTACGGGATTTGAGGACATCTTCTCGAGCTTCGGCGACATATTTGAAGACATTTTCGGATTCGGGACGCGCAGGACCCGGGGCCGCACCGCTCCGCGCCAGGGAGCCGACCTCCGGTATGACCTGAAGATATCCTTCACTGAGGCCGCCTTCGGTGTTGAACAGGATATCGAACTGGAGCGATATGAGGGCTGTATCGAATGCGGCGGTTCCGGTGCCGAACAGGGAACGGAACCAGTCGTGTGCCCCACCTGCCGGGGAATGGGACAGGTAACGAAATCAAGTGGGTTCTTCAGCATCAGTCAGACCTGCCCGCATTGCCGAGGCACCGGGCGTATCATCGAGCATCCCTGCAGGAACTGCGGAGGCCTGGGAAGATCGGCGGTAAAAAAGACGCTCCATATCAAAATACCTCCCGGTGTGGACAGCGGGTCGAGACTTCGGCTCAGGGGGGAAGGGGAGGAAGGTAATTTCGGCGGTCCCCGGGGAGACCTCTACGTTTTTATATATGTTCAACCTCACCCCAATTTCGAGCGGGACGGCGACGATATCATCTACAGGCTGCAGATCCCCATGGCCGTTGCCGCACTGGGTGGAACCGTGGAAGTACCCACCCTGAACGGTAATGAAAAAATAAAGATACAGAAGGGAACGCAGCACGGAAGACTCTTCCGGATCAAGGGACAGGGTATCCCCCATTTGCGGGGGTTCGGACGGGGCGATCAGGTCGTTCAGGCATTTATACAGGTTCCCACCGATCTGGGGCGAAAAGAAGAAAAGCTGCTGAAGGAATTTGCCAAGCTTCGCGGCGAATTATAGAAACCGGAAGCGTTCTGGCGTGCCCCGAAGGGTCCGGCGCTCCGAAAAACCGTCCCGTGGTTATGTATCCTTTTCCATTTCCCATTCACTGAGAATGATTTCCGTCGCCATCCGGGCCGCCTCCCCCACCAGACGTGAACAGTGCCCTATCATTCCCGCCCTCAGCGCCGCCTCGAGCTCGGCCGGGTCGTAGAGGTTGAATGTCCGTCCCATGAGTGACCGCTGAACATCATAGCATCGGCATGTTCCATAGCGTTCGACGAACCTGTCGTGGAGCTTCTTGACGAGGAGATAGGAACGCATGGGCTTCATCATGTCGGCAATATCTTTTTTTTCTCTTCCGAAAAGAAGGCCGATGACCATGGCACCTCCCGTGAGAGCGCCGCAGCTTCCGTCGCCCGTCAATCCGAGACCGTCGGCAAGTCCGCTGGCACTCCGGAACACATCATCATTCTCGATGTCCAGGGCGTCGAAAATGCCGGCGATACAGGTCTGTGCGCACCCGGTACAGCGCTTTTCATAGTTCATGGCTGATTCAAAGGCTTTTTCCGCACGGTCTTTCGCTTTCTCCGTCATAGGGGCTGCCTCCTCTTTTTATGCAGGTGACCCGGCTCGATAACGGCTTCATTGCCCGGGTTCTCATGAACGCATCGTTCTTGTACCACATTTCACGGCCGCTTCAAAAGGGATTCGGTAACATTCCCCGCCACATTATGTGTTGACAGGAATCGATTTGAATCGGATAATGAACATACTTCTCATTCACACCGATCTTCTCCAGAGAACGAAAAGTTTCACCGCCTTCAGCCTGCTTTGCCGCACCCTTATCCATATTCAGAGTGAAACAAGCCACCAGGACGGTAATAAGTCATGTATCACTTCAACCATCTCATGGTGGGCCTTACCCTCAGTGCCAGGGATAAGGCGAAGATCCGGTATGCATCCCTTGTCAGCAGCCTCGTGTCGTCCCGGATGATCACCTTTGTTCATGTGGGGAGCACGATCGACAACCCGGCATCATGGTATTTCGATCACATGAAGGAGGCCGTCGGCAGTTTTTATCGAGGCCCCTCCGATGTAATGCTTGATTACCATTTGATCGAGGATGGCCCGCGGGTTGAAAAGGAAATGCTGGAACTGTTCAGCGAAAAAAAGGTGGACCTGATCATTGTGGGAAGAATACGGGGGACCTTTACCGGAAAGGAAACGTTGCCCGTGCGATTGACCCGGAAAGCCCAGTGCTCCGTGCTCTTCGTTCCCGAGGAGGCACGACCGTCCCGTACGCGTGCCCGGGACATGAACATACTGGTGCCGATCGATTTTTCAGAGAATTCGGCCGACGCCATGAAGATGGCGATGGAATTCGCCGCCGCCCATTCAATTTCGCAAGTATTCTGTGTACATGTGTTCCATGTCCCTCTCGGCTATTACAAGCGTGGGAAGAGTTACGAGGAATTCAGCCGGATCATGCACCGCAACGCCAGGGAAAAGTGCGTCGAATTTCTCGGCCGGTTCGATCAGCATACCGTCGCGGTGACCTCGTTGTTCAAAGAAGATACGAAGGCCTACCGGGCGATAGAATCGGTCGTCAGTGAATACACCATAGACCTCATCGTCATCGGCTCGAGAGGGAGAAGGGGAGCCGCCAGGGTTCTCATGGAAAGCGTGACGGAGCAACTCATCAGGGAGACGACGGTACCCCTGCTTGCCGTCAAGGAAAAGGGCAAGGGGATGGGTCTTGTGGAAGCCCTGCGGCGTTTGTAGACGCTGCAACGGGGGAAGAAAGGAGGTGAACGATCCGGCGGGAACAGGGGCCACCCGGTTCCCGGAATATAAACAGGCGGCCCGTCATGTGCCGTCAAACCTGTTCTTCAACAAGGAGGGAATCATGCCTGGAAGCACCTATAAAGTGATCGAGCTGGTGGGAACCAGCGATACGTCATGGGAAGACGCGGCAAAAAAAGCCGTTGAAGTAGCCTCAGAATCTGTTCACGATCTCAGGATCGCGGAAATCACCAAACTTGATTTGACAATTGAAAACGGAAAGATCCAGAGCTACCGGGCGAGGATAAGCGTCTCTTTCAAATTTGAAAAGTGACGACTTAGTAAAAAGTCCATATGCGGCGCCCAGCTTCATCCGTTTCCTTTTAGACAAAGGGACGGGTGTGCCTTATTGCTCATCGTTCCACCGGCTGAACGAACGCTTGATTTCTTGATGCCTCTGCGCATATAGAGAATTCAAAAAGAACGTACACGAGGCTGCTCATGCGCATCTATGCCGTCGCGGATATTCACGGGCGAGCCGAAAGGCTTCGAACGATAGGGGAGACGCTGAACACTGTCAATGCGGATGTGCTCGTTGTCGCCGGGGACATTACCAATTACACAGAAGCGGACCGTGTTTTCAGTTACCTGAACGGGATGCCCGTTCCCGTCCTTGCGGTTCGGGGAAACACGGACCTCAGGCGTACGGAGAAACTGTTTTCCAAATATTCCAATCTTACCTCACTTCACTTGCGCGAGGTGGCGGTGGACGGCGTGCCCATCGTCGGCATCGGAGGAACCGTACCCGTTCCGTTCAGCACCCGACTATGTCTCCGTGAGCAGGGCGTTATCGACGAGATCACTTCCCGTCTTTCCCGCGATTCCGTGCTGGTGGTCCACCCGCCGCCGCGGGGCATCCTCGATGAGGTTCTGGGAGTGTTCCATGCCGGGTGCCGGCGCATCAGGGACGTGGTCCTGACCTGCAGGCCCCGGCTTCTCATCTGCGGCCATATCCATGAGCGGGCGGGGATCGCGGAACTCGGTGAGACGCTGGTGGTCAACTGCAATGTGGGCAGGGGGGGCGCGGGTGCCGTTATCGATATAACGCCGGGCGCCCGGCCAAAGGCGGATCTGCTCGGTTGATCCCGGTGTGAAGGAGGTGGGGCGGTAAAAAAAGTAATTCCAATAATATAACGTATTAACAAGTAGATAAGGGCAGTTGATGACACTGTTGCGACCGGTTCCTCCTTTCCTCATAACATTACATCTTGACACAAAAAAGTGACTTCCCTATACTCCCCTCGCTCAGAAAAGACGGTTCTCTTGAAACCCCTTTGAGTGGCTGTTCCGTCGTCAAGACGTATATTCCATCCTATTCCTTGTCCCGGGATGTACGCTCCTTACTGACTGAGTTTTTCTTTGTTGCCTGTTTTTTCGCACAGATTTTGCGTAAGGTAGTTTTCGTCCGTCAAAAGAGTCTCTGATGAAGAAGGTAGAGAGATATGCCAGCACGTAATGACATAAAAAAGGTAATGATTATCGGTTCCGGTCCCATCGTTATCGGCCAGGCATGCGAGTTTGACTATTCCGGCACACAGGCATGCAAGGCATTGAGAAAACTGGGTTATGAGATTGTCCTTGTGAACTCCAATCCCGCAACCATCATGACCGATCCTGGTACTGCCGATGTGACATATATTGAGCCCCTGAATGTTGGATCTTTGAAGAAGATCGTTGAAAAAGAGCGTCCCGACGCGATCCTTCCCAACCTGGGAGGGCAGTCCGGTCTCAACCTGACCCTGGAGTTGTCCCGGGCGGGCGTTCTCGAGGAATTCGGCGTAAAGATCATCGGGGTCAACGCGGACGCCATAGAACGGGGGGAAGACAGAATCGCCTTCAAGGAAACGATGACCAACCTCGGTATCGACATACCGAGAAGCAAACCGGCCTACACCGTGGAGGAGGCCGAGGGGATCGCCGAAGAACTGGGATATCCCGTGGTGATCCGGCCCGCTTATACGCTTGGGGGGACGGGAGGCGGCATTGTTTACAATAAGGAAGAACTGGAAGTCATCGCCAGCCGCGGCATATCGGCAAGCATGATCGGTCAGATCCTGGTGGAGGAATCGGTGCTCGGGTGGGAAGAATTGGAACTTGAGGTCGTCCGCGATGTCAGGAATCAGATCATAACCGTCTGTTTTATCGAAAATGTTGATCCCATGGGGGTCCATACCGGTGATTCCTTCTGCACGGCGCCCATGCTCACCATCGCCCCTGAACTTCAGGAAAAACTGCAGGAGTACTCCTACAGGATCGTGCAGGCCATTCAGGTCGTCGGCGGAACGAATATTCAGTTCGCTCACGACCCGGAAACGGGGCGTATCGTGGTCATAGAGATCAACCCACGGACTTCACGCTCTTCCGCGCTGGCATCTAAGGCCACCGGATTTCCCATAGCCCTGGTTTCATCCATGCTCGCCGCCGGCATGACGCTCGACGAGATCCCTTACTGGAGGGAAGGAACGCTGGATAAGTATACGCCCTCGGGGGAGTATGTCGTCGTGAAATTCGCCCGGTGGGCCTTTGAAAAGTTCCCCGGCGCCGTCGATGTTCTCGGAACGCAGATGCGTGCCGTCGGGGAGGTGATGAGTATCGGTAAAACATACAAGGAAGCCTTCCAGAAAGCGATCAGGTCCCTTGAGATCAATCGATACGGACTGGGTTTTGCGAAGGATTTCAACAAGCGGGGGCTTGACGAACTGATGGGCATGCTCTCGAGGCCCACGAGCGAACGACAGTTCATCATGTATGAAGCGCTCCGGAAAGGAGCAAGCGTCGATGAACTGTATAAAAAGACCCGGATCAAACCCTGGTTCATCGAGCAGATGAAGGAACTGGTGGAACTGGAGGAAGAGATCATCGCGTTCAGGGGGAAGATGCTTCCCGACGAACTCCTCACGAGGGCGAAACGGGACGGTTTCGCGGACAAATATCTCGCGGGGTTGCTGGGTATTTCAGAACGGGAAATACGGGAACAGAGAAAGTCACTTGGTGTGGTTCAGGGGTGGCACGCCGTCCCCGTGAGCGGAGTCGAGAACGCGGCCTATTATTACTCCACCTACAATGCCCCCGATGCGGTTTCTGTTTCGGACCGGAAAAAGATCATCGTCCTCGGCGGCGGGCCGAACCGTATCGGACAGGGGATCGAATTCGACTACTGCTGTGTTCATGCAGCGTTCGCGCTGAAAGATGAAGGCTACGAGGCCATCATGATAAACTGCAATCCCGAGACGGTTTCAACGGACTATGATACATCGGACCGGCTCTACTTCGAACCGCTCACCCTGGAAGACGTTCTGAGCATTTACGAGAAGGAGAAACCCGAGGGAGTGATCGTCCAGTTCGGCGGGCAGACGCCGCTCAACATCGCCGGGGAACTGGCCGAATCGGGAGTGCGCATTATCGGAACGTCCCCGGAAGCCATCGACCTGGCCGAGGACCGTGATCGTTTCAGAAAGGTGATGGAGAAACTGGGCATACCGGAACCCAAGTCCGGCATGGCGAGTAATATCGATGAAGCCTTGGAGATCGCGAACCTGATCGGCTACCCGCTGATCGTGAGGCCATCCTATGTGCTGGGCGGGCGGGGAATGGAGGTCGTCTACGATGAAGAGATGCTCAGGCGCTACCTTGCGGCGGCTGTCGATGCAACCCCGGAACGGCCGATCCTCATCGACCAGTTCCTTGAGAACGCCATTGAATGCGAGGCCGACGCGATTGCCGACGGAAGCGATGCCTTCATCCCGGCAATTATGGAACATATCGAGTTCGCCGGTGTTCATTCCGGCGATTCCGCCTGCGTGATCCCCCCCACGAGCCTTTCCAAGCATCATATCAGCACCATCTACGAATACAACCGTAAGATCGCCCGGGAACTTGACGTGGTGGGCCTGATGAACATTCAGTACGCCATTTTCAATGATACGGTCTATATACTGGAAGCCAATCCACGGGCCTCCCGGACGGTACCCCTTGTTTCCAAGGTCTGTGCCATATCCATGGCCCGCATCGCGACCCAGCTGATGCTGGGTAAAAAGATACGCGACCTGGATCTTCACACGGGGAAGATCCCCCATTACGGCGTGAAGGAAGCGGTGTTTCCCTTTAACATGTTTCCCGAAGTGGACCCGCTGCTGGGGCCGGAGATGCGCTCCACCGGAGAGGTCCTCGGTATGGCGGAGTCTTTCGGCCCCGCTTTTTACAAGGCGGAGGAAGCGGCCCAGCAAACCCTGCCGCAGATGGGGACCGTGCTGATCACCGTGAATGACATGGACAAACGTGCTATTACCGACGTCGCGCGGGAGTTTTCGCGGCTGGGATTCAAGATCCTGACCACGGCGGGGACCCATGAATTTCTGACGGGACAGGGGGTTTCATCGGAACCGATCCTGAAGATGCACGAGGGACGGCCCAATATAGTCGACGGTATAAAGAACAAGGAGATCAATCTCATCATCAACACGCCGAGCGGTCGGATGAGCCAGTATGACGATTCATATATCAGGAAGGCGGCGATCAAGTACAAGGTTCCTTACATTACGACAGCGGCGGCGGCAACAGCCGTCGTGAAGGGGATCGGTGCCGTTTCCGGCCGTGCCGTATCCGTGAAGTCGCTCCAGGAATATCACAGGGACATTACCTATCAAGAAGGATGACATCATGAAGCCTACCGGTGAAAATTGCGGCGTTTTCGGTATATATTCCAAGAACGAGTGTGTCTACGATATATACCAGGGCATCGATTTTCTCCAGCATCGGGGTCAGGAATACTGCGGTATCTCGACCTTCGATCCCGGAAAGAAGGGGGAGCGGCAGATAGATTTTTTCAAGGGACAGGAAGAAGAGAACGGTGATAATACCGGGGAGTTTATCAACCATGTCACTCACCACGGGAAGGTCATCGATACCTTTAACGATGAAGAATTGCGAAGCCTGACGGGCCATTGGGGGATCGGGCACGTGAGCCTCTGGGAACGGCAGCCGATGAAGTGGCAATCCCGTCTTGGCGAGATAGCCGTGGCCTTCAGCGGGAACGTGATGAACTCCGCGGAACTGATGCAGGAAATGATGGGACGGGGCAAGTCCTTTTACAAAAGTTATGACATCGAGACGATCTCAAAGATCATCATAGAGGAATCGGACGTCGTCAGCGGCATCGCCGCCCTTGCCGAAAAGATCAATGGGGCCTATTCCCTGGTGGTCCTGACGAAGGACGGTATCTACGCGGCGCGGGATATTTACGGATTCCGGCCGCTGATGCTGGGTATGGATTCGGAACGGCATGTCGTTTCCTCGGAATCGCGGGCGATACAGAACCTGGGAATGCAGGTCTGCCGGGATGTCCGGCCCGGTGAGATCGTGCTGATCAACGGCAGCGGTTTTCATTCCGTCAAACAGGTCGAATCACCGCGCACCGCTCACTGCGCTTTTGAATGGGCCTACACGGCGAGCGTCGATTCTCTCATCGACGGTGTCTATGTCCAGGAAGCACGAAACAACATGGGTGCGCATCTTGCCCAGCGGGACATTGATGAAGGACATCCCGGTGCCGATATCGTAGCTCCCGTCCCGCTCTCGGGGATCGGTCATGCCCTCGGATACCACCGCCTTTCAAAGGTGACCTATCAGGAAGTGTTTCTCTACCACCGGTATGCCGATAGAAGCTACATGCAGGCGACGCAGCTCGCGCGGGAGAAAATGGCGAAACGGAAACTGTCCGTCCTCCCCTATGCCATAAAAGGACAGAAGATCGTACTCTGTGATGATTCCATCGTTCGCGGGACCCAGATCATGCATAAGGTGTGGGAACTGAAAAAGGCGGGAGCCAGAGAGGTCCACGTACGGGTCGCCTGTCCGCCCCTGATGTATCCTTGCGACTTCGGTATCTCAACCCGCTCCTATGACGAGCTCCTAGCCCGGGAATTCATGCCCACGGGGGACATTACTTCCATGGATGAACTGCGCAGGATGGAAGCCTGGGTGGCGCGGAAGATCGGTGCCGATTCCGTGAAGTACAACAGTATGGATGATTTTGTGAACGCTCTTCAGATGCCGCGAAAAAACCTCTGTCTGAAATGCTTTGACGGGCATTTCCCCTTCTGAATTCAACAGCATTATTTTATCCGAGAGCTCTCGTCAGGATTTTTCCGCATCAAATGTGTCGGGAGTGACGCCGAGGGCCTTCAATTCGTTTTTCTTTATCCGGAAGGTCTCGGTTCTCGGAAAGTCGTCGATGATCCTGATGTAACGGGGGATCGCGTACGGGGCCAGCTTGTCCCTGAGGAACTCCCTCAGCTCTGCGGGAGACAGCCGTTCTCCGCTTACAAGGGTCACCGAAGCCATGATCTCGTCTTCGGTCATCTCCGATGGCACGCCGTATACCGCGCACTCCTGAACTTTGGGATTCTTCAGTATCACCTTTTCCACTTCATAGGCCGATACGTTTTCCCCACGCCTCCTCATGGAATCCGTTTTCCGGCCCACGAAATAGAGAAAGCCTTTGTCATCCTGATACATGTAGTCCCCGGTATGCTCCCATTCACCTTTTGTTTTTCTCTCCGTTGCCTGAATGTCCTTATAGTATTCCACTGTGCTTTTTTTGTCCGGGGATACCTTGAACAGGAGCTCTCCCGTTTCTCCGACCGGGACATCTTTGCCCGCTTCATCAACGAGCCTTATCTCCGACAGCATGGGAGATCCCACAGAGCCCTTGGGAGCGTTTCCCAGGTTCATGATCGTCCCGGTTCCGTCAATGGCGCCATATGCCTCCCAGAGCGTGACATTGAACCTCTTTTCAAAGGGTTCCCACATGTCTGCCGGGCATCCTGCCGAAATGACAAGGCTCACCTTGTGATCCTTTTCATGTGGATGTGGAGGTTGCCTCATGAGTATGGGGATCATCGCCCCGATCGTGTTGAAAACCGTTGCGCCTGATCTCCAGACCTCTTCCCAGAACCGGCTCGCGCTGAACTTCTTGCTGAGCGCAACCGTGGTGCCGGCCACCAGCACCTGTGTCGTCGTGACGAAAAGCGCATTGCCGTGAAACAGCGCAAGCGGGGTATAATAGATCGAGTCCGGTTTCATGGCGATCTGGGCAAGGAGCTTTATCTTATCGACGAGGTTCTTGTTGTATCTGAAGACGACACCCTTGGGGAGGCCCGTGGTGCCTGAGGTATACATGATAAGGAGCAGGGAATCCGGGCTGAAGGTGACCTCGGGTTTTGCCGTGGACATGCTTTTCCCGTATGCGTCCCGCAGGTCCAGCATCCCTTTCGGGACAGTATAATCAGGTGGGGCCTCGAGCGTGTTCACGATAACATGCTTGATCTTCGGTATTTCGCTTTCAATGCTTCGTAAGAGATCAACCTTGTCATGGTCAACGACCAGATATTTCGCATCGCTGTTATCGATAATGAAGGCAAGACCTTCTCCCCGCAGGCTCGTATTAGCGGGATTCACGTACATTCCGATCTTCTGGATGCCGAAGAAAACATCGAGGAACTGCTGAGAGTTGCCCATGAGCGTTGCAAGCCCGTCTCCCGTTTGTGCACTGATCGTGAGGAGGTAGTTCGCAAGACGGTTCGCGTTCTGATCCATCTCCTTATACGTTATGGAGCGGTCCCCGTATACGAGGTACACAAAGGTCTTGTCTCCGATCGCTTCTGACTGTCTTTCCAGTTCGAGGGACCAGTATGATGATTCCTGTGCCATTGGTTTCCCCTTTCTGTGATCATTGCCCGGTTGTTTTCAATATCGTATGAGCACCATTCCTCCGGCGATGGCCGGTCATGAAGGCGCCCGTTTAGTCGGGAAGCTTCCCCGAACCGTCCCTAGAGCCGGGGCGGGCTGTCCTCCCCATGATCGGTCGTCTTGTAAAATCCTTTAAAGCGGAACGGCCTCTTCATGGTTATCGCTCCCACACTGCAGATCGCAACACAGTCGCCGCAGAAGGCACATGCATTTTCAGAAGCCTGTTTCATCCGCGGTTTCTTGTCCACCATTTCGATCGCACTTGCTGCGCAGGCCCCCGCACAGAGGCCGCAGCCGGTACACTTTTCCAGATCGATTTCCACGATGCCGAACTCCATCTGTTCGGGGTCATCATAGGAGGGTATACGAAATCTGTCTAATAAACCGAATCTTCTCGTCGAGGGATCTTGCCCTGACGTGATCGTTCGCAGGGTACCATTCTCGAACCAGTCAACAGGGTGTGTCTGACGGGTGACCATTCCATCGGGATTACCCCGGGGCCACCCAATGGCAAGGCTGCTTGCATATTTATACGGGTACGAGATGCCGAGACGCTTTTTCCATTTCGGGTTCATATCCAGGGCCAGTTTTGCAAAGCCTACCCAGCATGTTCCCAGACCCATACTGTGGGCGGCAAGCACCATGTTCTGCCCCGCTATGCCGCAGTCGAGTTCCGGGCTGGACGCACCACGGATGTCTTTCAGTATGATGATGACCGTCGGGGCTCCGTGCCAGAGATCCAGCTTGCCTTCGGCGACCAGGGGGATCGCCGTGAACGGCATGGGGTGGAGATCGTTATACCTGATCCTGGTTATGAATTTGACCAGCGGCCGCAGCCATCCGCGGCCCTTCTTCCTGTAGTCGGTCATTGCGCCGACCATCCGGCAGGAAGAGACCACTGTGTCCGTTATGCCTTTGATCACCTCCAGGTCACGCAACACAATAAACTTCCAGGGCTGGTAGTTACCTGCTGAAGGGGCAAAACGGCCTGCCTCGAGGATCCTTTTCACCATGAATTCAGGCACCTGCTCTTTCTTGAACTGGCGCACGCTCCTGCGGCTCAGGATAACCTTTTCCGTTTCAGTGAACTCCCTCTTCAGCGTATCCAGGGATTCCACTCCGTTCCTTGCACTCATCTCCACCTCCCCCATGTTCACTTTCAAATGCCTTCAAGAATATGAATGGCCATTGCGGCCTCGCCCCGGCCGAGGAAACCCCCACCGTTCTCGGCCATGGCGATCCGCGCCCCCTGAACCTGCCGGGGGCCTGCGTTGCCCCGGAGCTGCGTGACAAGCTCGAATATCTGCGCAAGCCCCGATGCGCCGACGGGATGGCCCCGGGCGATCAGTCCCCCGCTCGGATTGACAGGGATTTTCCCTCCGATGGCGGTCGCGCCGCTCTCGGCAAAAGGGCCCCCTTCTCCCAGGGGGCAGAAACCCATCTGTTCCGTCTGGTACAATTCCCCGAAGGCTGTCGCATCGTGAACCTCGACCACATCGATGTCCCCAGGTCCCAGGCCGGCCATTTCATAGGCGGCCCTGGAAGTCCTTTCACATATGTCATTCTCCCCGGTTTTCGTTCCCGACCTGACCACTGATGCCCGGATGCGGATGCTACTGCCCCGTCCCTGTTTTTTCAGGAACCTCTCACTGCAGACCACCGCTGCGGCGGCACCGTCCCCCACAGGCGCACACATGGCCCTTGTCAGAGGATAGGAAACCTCCCTGTCCGCGAGAACCTCTTCCACGGTCATGGGGAAGGTGTACTGGGCAATGGGATTGTGCACCGAGTTGTTATGGGCCTTTGCGGCGATACAGGCAAGCTGGCGCTGTGTGGTGCCATACTGCTGCATGTGCATCCTGGCGCCTATGGAGTAAAGGTCCATGAACACCGAATGGCCGCCGGGTTTTTCCTCGGAAAGCTCCAAGCCTTTTTCCTTTGCTTCCTTTTCCCTGCGCAACCGCTCTTCTTCCTGAAATACGGCAATGAAATCCGTGAATTCTTCAACGTCTGTTCCCGACATGAAGATCATCATGGTCTTGGCGCGGTCCTTGTCGTACATCTTCTCGGCCCCGATGGCGAGCACGCAATCATAGATGCCTGCCTTGATGGCCGCCCATGCCGAGTGAAGGGCCGTCGATGCGCCTGCGCACGCATTTTCTATATTGACGATCTGAATACCTTCGAGCTGATTGGCGGACAGGGCCACCTGCCCGCGGATACTGTGCTGAAAGGAATGATATCCCCAACCTGAGTTCGAAAACCATGCCGCCTCTATATCCCGTCGCTCAAGCCCGCAGTCCTTCAACACCATCTCGAGGGCCTCCCCGGTCAGCGACTTGATCCCTTTTTCAAGGTGTTTTCCGAACCTGGTCGCCGCCGTTCCTATGATGTATACATCTTCCGCCATACGTGAATATCCTCTCCTGATCCCGTTACCATTTTCCGGTCATAGCCCGGTGTTGATCTGATCGATGAGGTCCATCTTTCGCAGCGGAGCCATGCCGAGAAGCGTCTTTATCTGCGTTGCGTCACGGAACCTCTTTTCCTGGCCGTAGTCCTTCATGTACCCATATCCCCCGAGGACCTGTATGCCGTCGGTGGTCACATGACAGGCGGTATCCTGGACATGAAGGGCCGCGGTCTTTGAGTAAATGTCCCACCCGGCGATCTTCCTCTCGATCGCGTTTAAGGCCTCACCCACTGCCATGTCGGCTATCTTCACCCGAATCGCCATATCCGCCAGGATCATTTTCATCTCTGACCAGTTGATGATTGGCCATCCCCCCTGTTCCCTCTCATTGCTGTAAGCCAGGGCACGGTCAAAGGATCCCCTCATGATCCCCAGAGATATGGCGGCAGCGGCGGCATACAGTATGTTTACGGTTTCCTCGAAAACGATCAGCCCTTTGCCTTCCTGTCCTATCAGTCCGGCTTCGGCTTCATTAAGTACGATGTCGGCGGCCGGACATGCATGTGCCCCGAGACTGAAGACAGGGTCACTTTTTTTCACCTTCGGGGATGACAGGTCCACAAGGAAAAGTGAATACCCCTCCATACCCGGGATCTTCGCCGGGATCAGGGCATGTGCCGCGATCGGGGCAAGAACAACATAATGAATAGAGCCTGAAAGGGAATATCCACTATCCCTTTTGGCGGCACGGGGGAGATCCTGATGCTCCTGCGGGTTGCTGTAAGCGGGAAATGCGATGAGGACATCGTTTGGGTTGTTTGATAACGGTATCTCACGGAGCATATCGGCCGCTCCGGACCGGAGAACAAGTTCCTGCGCAAGCGTATTGGTGAAAATGACCGTGCCCCAGCTTGCATCCGTCCGGCAGATGCATTCCAGGATCACGCAGAGGGTGCGAATTCCCTGCCCGATGCCGCCCATATCTTCGGGCAGTGTTATGCCGAGGAATCCGAGCTCATGGGCCTTTGCCAGGACTGCATCGTCAAAGGGGCCGAAGGGATATCTGTCGCTCGCCTCCCTTCGGTGGTCCAATTCCCTGCTCGCGAAATTGTGAGCAAGATCCTGAAAGGCCTTCATATCATCATGCATTAAAGACGTGCTCATGGTACCACCCCCTTTCACTGTTCGAAAACCCGGGTCTGCGGATAGAGTGGGGCAATGAGGCCCTTGAACGAGGTAATCCTGTTTATCTGGTTCGAGCCTTCGTAGATCTGTAACAGCTTTGAGTCGCGCAGTCGTTTCTCCATACCCCTGTCATGCCGCAAGCCTGCCTGGCCCATGAGGTCCAGGGCAAGCTGGCAGTTCCTGATGCCTATGTCAGTGCCTGAAAACTTGGCGAACGATGACAATCCCGAGGTGCAATCGATATCCTCTTTCCTCTTCATGTCATAATACATCTTGCTCATCGCCCAGGTGGAGACAGCCATGTTCAGCACGGGATTGATCATTTTGAAATATATCGGGGGCATGAATTTCAGGTAATAATAGATCGGCTTCATCTGGAGCAGCTCATACACTCCCCGGTGAGAATTCGCATAATTCGCTTCCATATATGCGAGCCTTCCCAGGATAACGTTCTTGTGCATCTCGGCCAGAATGCACTGTGCCCATTCATGGTTTATCAGAAGTCTGCCCCTGATCTCGGTTTCCGATGCGAATTTCAGCGCATCCTCAAATGCTCCACGTGCCACTCCTGTGCCGATCGCACAGACCCCTGCCTTCGTTGAGGAACTTATGTAGTCCATGTGTCTCTGCATGACATCACCGGGCGACTTACCGGTGAATTTCTTCATACTGTATGAATCGATGAGAACCTGATCATCGGGGATGAAACAGTCTTCGAAGATGATCTCGTTGGCCGGGCATACACGCTGTCCCATCTTGTCTTCATGCCGCCCGATAGAGAATCCTTTGGTACCTTTCCGGACCACGAGATCGACCCTGGTCTGTGAAGGCTTCTTGAGGTCGGTAAAGGCATAAAAGAATGTCCATTCAGCGAGCTGGCCCATTGATATGAACACCTTTCGTCCATTGATGATATACCCTCCACTGACCCGTTCGGCCCGGCACATTATCCTTCCTCTATCTATAAGATCTATTTCCTCCACATCGGTCCCCGCGTCAGGCTCGGTAATGGCAAAGGCTATCAGACAGGGTTTTCCTTTCTTCTCACCTTCGACCACCTCTTTGAGTATCCTGTTGGTCACCTTCATGTTGAATGATGTCAACAGGCTTGTGACACCCAGATAATGAACGGCTACGACATTGGCGATGCCGACGCAGGCTGTTGATATTTCTTCGATGACATTAGAGCTCGAGGGCAGATTTTTCCCCATGCCTCCAAAAAGCTTCGGGATCCACATGGTATAGAATCCCCAGTCACTTGCCGTCTGAATAAGATCATGGGGAAGATAATCGGCATCTTCGTGGGTCCTTCTGTCCAGGGGGAGGGCTTTCGGTTTTACCACCTGATCGTTGAACTTACGCGCGTATGCAATAAGCTCCTTCGTTTCCCTGATCATACCCCTGGGGACCCTGGGTGCATATTCAAGCCCTATGAACGTATCTTCAAACTTCGGGAACCTCTTCAGAAATGCTTTTACCTCCGAGCTTGAGATCATAAACACCTCCTCTTTATTGCTGTAATAACCCAAGCTGCTCCTTGCCTTTCTCCGTCAGGTATGTGGACAGAATGGCCCTGTTGACCTGGATGAGATGTTCTATTGCCTTCTTCCGGGAAAATTTCTTTTCAACGAGATAGCTGTGGGCGACCTGGATGGTCATGCCCTGAACGATATGCCCGAGAATCAACGGATTGAACCCATCGACAAAACCAAGACGCTTCCATTTCTTGAAATCGCTCGCGAGGTCGGAAACAAAATAATTGTAATAACGCCAAATATCGTCATCCAATCTTTCATCCACACCGAAACCACCCCTGATGATCAGGAGCATCTGCTGCGGATTTGCTTCCAGAAAGTCAAAAAAGGTGTTGTATGTTTCCTTCATTTTCCCGAGTCTTTCCACCATGTCGTCGGACACTTTCGTTTCCCTCATTTTCTTCAGGGTCATCCTGAGGTCGTAAAGGCTCCTCGTCGCGACCTCTTCGAAAAGTTCTTTCTTGTCCTTGAAGTGGGCATAAAAAGTGTTCGCCGACATACCGACAAACCGGATAATATCGTTGACCTGGGTATTGTGGTAACCCTTTTTGCTGAAGAGTTCCCTTGCCGCATCGATGATCGCTTCCTTGATATCAGCTCTCCTTTTCAGCTTTTTCCCCATGATATGACTCCCTTCGTAAGCATTGTCAGCACCCCATCCGCGCCATAAAAAGCATTATTTTCCTCCCCCATCCCACGCGCGTCAGAAATGAGAGGAATCCATAGTGTGTAGAGGGCGATATACGTTTGGACATCCACAATATTTTCGCTGCTGTCTGCGGAAGAACATACATCTTGTTCTTTCGTATGGCATTAACCACGAGAAGGGCAACCTTCTCAGGTGTCATTCTCGCATTTTCAATGGATATGACCGAGCAATATCGCTGGAATTCATCCGTGAACCTCAGCGTGCTCATCAGGTTTGTCTTGATGAATGTTGGGCAGAGCACGGTCACGCCGATATTATGAGGGGCGAGTTCGCTTTTGAGTGTTTCCGAGAGAGAGATGACCGCAGCTTTCGTTACATTGTACGGTGACATTTCCGGAGCCGATACGATGCCGGCAGCGGATGCCACGTTTACGATATGACCCTCTCCCTGTTTTTTCATCCGTGGGATGAAGGCATGACAACCGTACACAACCCCCCAGAAGTTGATCGAGACGATCCACTCCCAATCCTCGATCGGGATGTCGCCCATGAATCCAGTCGAGACAACACCCGCGTTATTGATGAGGATGTCCACCTTTCCCCACGTATCGAAGCAATGGTCTGCCATCTTGACGACATCATCGAGTCTGGACACATCACAGAAAAACACGTCCCCCGAACCGCCTGATCGTCTGACCAGCTCTAATGTCCCGCGCAAACCCTCTTCATTGATATCGGCCAGCAGTATGTCGCACCGCTCTTTCGCGAGAGCGATCGCAAGGGCTCTTCCTATGCCCGAAGCAGCCCCAGTGATAACCGCCTTTTTTCCGCTGAGGTCCTTCCTTTTCATGGTGCAACCCTTTCAGGAAAAACTGACGAAATCGCAAAGCTGATAGTTAATAGTAAGTGTGGGAGCAGCGTAGAGAAGCAAGCCGTTTTTAAATAATAATAATTATTATTATTTAAATTCTGCCTGATGTCAAGCGAATATTATACATGGAGGGTCATGCACGAAAGAGCTTATGAAGATAAAGGGGACTCTTATCAATCCTGAGATCATGCGTGATGTGGTAGCCAACACGCCGGGGGTCATTGAATATCAGTTCATCGTCGTGAAGGAAATAGCGGACGATCCCTATTCAATGGACGTGCTCAAGCTCAAGGTCGGGGCGGACCAGGGATGTGACCTGGAGGAGCTCGAGGCCGAGCTTAAGAACAAGGTGAAAAAGGCCGTCGAACTCACGCCGAAGGTAGAGTTCGTCGAGTGCTCGGAGATCTTCAATCCCGGCCAGACCCTCAAAGCCACGCGCATAATCGATGAACGGCCGCAGGAGTAATCCGGTGCATTAGCGGCGCTGTGTGAGTGAGGATACAATTCGGTCGGCCTTGTGGCGGGCCTCTTTCATGATTTCTGACGACCTGCCACAATCGTGCCGATATGGCCGCAAACGTTCAGATGGTGGATGAATATCGCCATTCACAAAATTTGTGGTTATGAAGCTTCCAATACCCCGGCGACGTATAGTCGAATCGCCTTGATGAGCCATCCCCTGGAGGTCCGGACATAATCATTATCATAACTTGCAAATGTCAAGGTCAATTTGTCCTCGAAATTCCCTCCAAGCAATAACAGCCACTGCGCCTTTCCGGTGTCCCCGTCAATGTCTATTATCGGATTGCTGAAACTGTGCATGAAAAATTCGTTACCGGCGTTCATATCCTTGAACATTTCCTCGATCTCGGCCCGTCCCTGGGCCAGCACGCCCATTACGGGGGCCTCCCACGTCGCGTCTTCCGTAAACATGGCCGTTACTTCATGACAGAACATGACTTTATCGTTCCATCCTTTATTCACGTAATGTCCGTAAGTGGCGTGAAGTTTTTTGATCGCTTCTATATCTTCCAATCTCTGTATTCGTTCTTCCAGCGAAAGATCCGAACTCATTTGATATACCCCCTTTCTCAATGGACAGTGTCTCCAATGTTCAGACATCTTCAACGCATGACCGATGTGAGTTCCCCGTCATTTTCAATGCCTCCCGGCATCCTCACGCGTTACCTTGTCGGGCTTTCAAATAGAGGTCATACACATCGTCCTCTTCCAGATAGCGTGGATTGTAAGGCGTCTGGGCGTCTCCCATGGCAAGATCGATCAGCGGTTGAAGGGCTTCGCGACTTTCAGGAACACCGAAGTCCTTAAGGGTCTTCGTCAGGCCGACGGATCTCTGCAGGTCCTTCAGTGCCTGGACGGCAGCCCCGGCCGCCTGCTCGGGGGTCATGCCGTCGATCTTGACCCCCATGGCATCGGCGATGAAAACGAAGCGGGTCGGGTTCTCTTCAAGATTGAAGGTCATCACATGGGGCAGCATGATGCTGTTGGCCAAACCGTGGGGGATCCCGTAAAGGGCACCCAGGGCATGGGCTGTGGAATGGACGGCGCCGAGCAGGGCGTTGGCCATGGATATGCCTGCCATACTGCTCGCAATCAGGAGGTATCCCCTGGCCTCGATGTTCTCCGGGTTTTTCATGACCTCCGGAAGATAGGTCATGATGAGCCGGATCGCGTGGAGGCCCAATCCATCGGAGATGGGGTTCGCGCTGCCGGTGGTAATGGCCTCGATCGCGTGTGTCATGGCATCCATAGCGGTAAAGGCCGTAATTTCCGGGGGAAGCTTGACCGTTAGCTCCGGATCCAGCATGGCGAGGTCCGGGCTGCAATAGGGGTGAGCACAGGTTATTTTCCCCTGTGTGGCGTCACCAAGGACCACCATGCCGTAGCTCACCTCGGCTCCCGTCCCGGCTGTTGTGGGGAACGCGATATGCGGGGGCAGGGGTTCGGCATCATCGAACAATCCAACCTGATCCGCCAGGGGTGAAAAGTCTTCAAGGCCCTTGCCGATCAGAATATTGATAGCCTTGGCGGTGTCCATTACGCTGCCCCCTCCCACGGAAACCATGCAGTCGGCACCGCATTCCCGATACAGGGCGGCCCCCTCATTGATCAGGTCAATGCGGGCGTCCTGAACGATCTTGTCGTAGACACCTGCCAACTCCAGGCTTGAAGCCTTAATGGTGTCAATGACCATCTCCGCTACGCCGGCCTGAACAAGTCCCTTGTCCGTGTACAGAAAGGCCTTCGTACCCCCGAGTTTTTCCATTTCAAAGTCCAGCTCTTCCCGCGCACCGGGTTTGTACATGATCTTCGACCGACATCCCCACGTAAAGAACGGTTCAAAGCCAAGAACAGGGTATTTCATGGGATAGCTCCTTTCTCTTTGTTTACTGTCCTGATTATGACATTCGTGACGGCGATTACCGATACAATGCCGATGCCACTCACACGCCCCGTTACTGGTACCCGCGCTCTATGTTAAGTGAGCGTTGCGCTATTTTCAACCATTACTATGGTGTGGGGGTGACGGCTTCGTGAAGGCTCGCGGGAAGGGCTGTTTCTCAGGAGCGGGGGAACCGGATAAGCAGCCGTGTACCTTTTTCGATGGAACGGATGTCGCAGCGATTTTTGTGTGTCACTCGAAGGTCAGCGCCAGGAGGGATGCCGGGTCCACGTGCGCTCCCCGCAGTTTGATCCCCCAGTGAAGGTGGGGGCCGGTTGCTCGTCCCGTTGACCCCACATACCCGATGATGTCGCCTTTCGCAACGCGTTCCCCCGTCGAGACATCCGTCTTGTTCAGATGACAGTAAATGGAGAACAACCCCGCACCATGATCGATGATGACCGTATTCCCCGAGAAATAGAGGTCGTGGGTCAGGACGATGATTCCTCCGTTCGTCGCCGCCACAGCGGTACCGCGGCGGGCGGCGATGTCGATGCCGCGGTGGCGGGATTCATACCCGTCGTTGTATGTTCGGCGGTCTCCGAAAGTCCCCGTTATTCTTCCCTTCACGGGTTGCGTGAAATTTCCCCGGCAGAGCCAGTCCGGTGAGGGGTTCTCATAGGCACGGTCGGTCAGTTCACGTTCCCGCTCTATGCGTTCCTGTACCTCAGGCGGGGGTGATACGTATTCTTTCCGCACCCGGAGCCGCTTTTGAGGAAAGTGCCTGTCAGCGATCCGTACCTGGAGGGGGAACCGCTTTCGAGTCCCGTCGTCAAGCTCCACGTCTATGACGAGGTCAGCTGTTCCCGGATCGCTCTCGAGGCCCAGGCCGATGAGGGTAAAAAGATGGCCGTCGTTCCCGGCGACCGTGAAAGGGAAGCGATCCCCCGCGAAGAGCGCTGTGGCCGCTGCCGGAACAGGCGCCGTGAGCGTTATCTTCATAATGCCCCCCGGCGTGAGCGATTCAGGCTCGGAGGCAATCACCAATTGACCGCAGCCAACACTGCTTCGTATCAAAAAGGCATCGGAGGGATGCGGAAGAAGAAGGAGTATCAGTACTATTATTCGTAGAACGTTTCTCATATCTTCCTCAGCGGATCGGTTATCGCGGGATCGCTTCCGGAGCGGGAAATCGGGTGCGGCAACCCCATCAGGACAGCAATCTACCTGAATGGAAGGGCCGTGACAATAAAAATATAGACAATTTATGTCTCTTCCATTAGTATCAAACGCCGTGCGGACATAATTCAGATAACGGAGAATACCATGAGCGTGAAGCCCTCTTTCAGAACGGTTCCGCCTGAAGGTCTTCGTGCCGGCATCGATCCCGACTCCCTTGGATTTGAGACGACCGACGACTGTTCCTATTTTCCCGGGATCATCGGGCAGGCTCGTGCCGTCGGGGCGTTGACCATGGGGCTGGAGATAGAAAGCCCCGGCTATAACATATATGTCGCCGGTCTGACCGGAACAGGCAAGATGTCGACGATCAAGAGCCTTCTTGACCAGCTGGACCTGAAAAAGAAAATTCCCGATGATATCTGTTATGTCAACAATTTCGAGGACCCCGACAGGCCCACCGTGATCATGCTGCCCGCCGGCCTCGGCCGTCAGTTCCAGAAAGACATGGATGACATGGTGATCCATCTGGGCAAACAGATCCCCCGTATCTTTGAAAGCGAGGAGTTCAAAAGAGATTCGGAAAAGGTCGTGGAATCACATATGGCCCGCCAAAAGGAACTGGTGAAGAACTTCAATGAAAAGATACAGCATGAGAAATTCCAGCTGGTCCAGTACCAGGTCGGTCCCTACACCAGGCAGGACGTGGCCTATGTCGTGGAGGGAAAGCCGCATACCCTGGAGCAGCTTGAGGAACTCAACAGGGAAGGGCGATTCCCCGATGGAGACCTTGAGGCGGTGCGGGAAAAACAGGGAGAGCTCCGGAATGAACTTGAAATGATCATGCGGGAATCCCGCCAGATCGAAAAGGAAATAAGAAAGGAGATCGGTCTTCTCGAACGCAGAACGGGTCTGCCCGCCGTGCAGGAGTATATTTCGGACATTCTCACGAAATATACCAAGCACAGCGACAGGATCGAACCCTATCTCAGGAACGTGCAGGAACATGTTCTGTCCAACCTGAAGACGTTCAGGGAGAAGGACGAGGAACAACCCCCGGCCCCTCTGCCGTTCTTCGTGCAGCCCCCGGAAAAACGGCTTACCGAGTACGGGGTGAATGTCCTTGTCGATAATTCACAGACAAAAGAGATTCCCGTCATTATTGAAACCATGCCGTCCTACAAGAACCTCTTTGGGACGATTGAGCGCGAGATAGACCGTTCGGGTTTCTGGAGGACCGATTTTACCCGCATAAAGGCTGGTTCCCTGCTGCGGGCCAACGGGGGGTATATCGTGTTCAATGCCTATGAGGCGCTTGTCGTTTACGGCGTGTGGTCTTTTCTGAAACGGACCCTGACGAACAGGCTCCTCACCATGCAACCCTATGATCCCTTTGGAATGTCGGCGACGGCCATAAAACCGGAACCAATACCGGTGGATCTCAAGATAATCATGGTAGGGGGAAACTTCCTCTATCAGCAACTGTACGAATTTGATGATGATTTCAAGAAGATATTCAAAGTGAAGGCCGAATTCGATACGTCAATGCCGATCGGTGAGGATGCGGTCGGCGGATACATACAATTCATGAAGAAGATCATTGACGATGAAGATCTGCTCCGGTTCGACAAGACCGCCGCCGCCGCGATCATCGAATACGGGGTCCGGATATCGGGGAAACGCAAACGGCTGTCCACGCGTTTCAGCGATGTAGCCGACATCATGCGGGAAGCCGGTTACTGGGCGAAAAAGGAAGGGAGCGACACGGTGCGTGTCAAGCACGTGGACCGGGCCTATGATGAAAAGGTCGCCCGGGTACGGCTGATCGAGGACAAGATACAGGAAATGATAGAGGAGGGCACCATACTGATCGACACGGATGGTGCCGCCGTCGGACAGGTCAACGGACTGTCCGTGTATGATATGGGTGATTATGCCTTTGGAAAACCGGCAAGGATCACGGCACAAACCTCCATGGGTCGGGCCGGGTTCATCAATATCGAGCGGGAGGCGAAGCTGTCCGGAAAGACCCATGATAAAGGCGTCCTGATCCTCGAGGGCTATTTCAAGGGGAAGTATGCCCAGAAATTCCCCCTTTCGATGGATGCCAGTATCTGCTTTGAACAATCCTATGCCGGCGTTGACGGTGACAGCGCTTCCCTGGCGGAGGTCTGTGCCATTCTTTCCAGTCTCTCGGAACTGCCCGTAAATCAGAATATCGCCATGACCGGGTCGGTGAACCAGAGGGGTGAAATTCAGCCGGTCGGAGGTGTGAACCAGAAGATAGAAGGGTTTTATGATGTATGCCGCTCGCGGGGATTGACCGGCGGACAGGGCGTGATCATTCCGGCGCTCAATCTGCAGGAACTGATGTTGAGGAAGGACCTGGTCGAGGCGGTTTCGAAAGGAATGTTCCAGGTCTACCCCGTCTCGACCGTCGACGAGGGTATGAATATTCTGACCGGTGTGGAACCGGGAGAGCGGGACGAACAGGGCCGATACCCGGCGGGAACGGTGAACTTTCTGGTAAGTGAAAAGCTGCGATCCCTCGCGGAAAATCTGAAAAACTTCGGCAGTGAGAGCAAGGAGAGCGGCTCAACCAAAAAAAGGGTACAGAATAAAAAAAGCAAGGGGTAATGTAATGGGCAGACTACGTGGTATTCTATCGGGTATTATTGTTATTTTTATCGTGTTCCTTTCGGGCTGCGCCCCGCTCATCCTCGGCGGCGTGGCGGCGACCACCGGGGTGGGTACGTATATCTATGTCGATGGGAATCTCGCGACGGATTACCATTATTCCTTTGAACTGGTCTGGGATGCCTGTGAGGCCGTCGTTGCTTCCATGGGTGGTACCGACGTGATCCGGGAAAAGGACGTGGGAGTAGGGGAATTGAGTGCCGTCATTGACGGTGAAACGGTAAAGATATCGGCGAAATACCGGGCGAACGAGCTGACATCCGTCATGGTCAGGGTCGGGTTCCTGGGAGATAAGCTGGCATCACAGCGTATCCACGATATGATCTATGAACATCTGAAAAAAGAGTAGACGGCGGAGCCGGCCTGTTTCAGGAGGACCCCTTTTTGAGAAGGTCCAGCCCGTAATGCTTGATCTTCTTATGAAGGTTGCTCCGCTCCAGACCAATGGATTCCGCCGTTTTTGAGATATTCCAGTCGTTTTCCTCAAGCTTCCGGACGATGAATTCCTTCTCGAACTTCTTCTTTTCAAGCCTGAAGGAGTCGCTGTAGCTCTGTGCGGCGCCCGATGAGAGGTATGCCTCCTCACGGTTTTCAAGCGGCGGGATATCGTCGACGGTTATCACATCCGATGAGGTGACGATGACCAGCCGCTCGATGATGTTTTTCAGTTCCCGCACGTTGCCGGGCCAGTCGTGGTTGATGAGGACCTCCAGGGCGTCTGCCGTTATCTCCTTTTCTTTAATGCCCTCCTTGAAGGAAAATTCCTTGATAAAGAGTTGCGTGAGAAGGGGGATGTCCTTTTTCCTTTCCCTCAGGGGGGGGACGGTCAGGGGGATGACGTTCAGGCGGTAGAAAAGGTCCTGCCTGAAGCGGCCGTCTTCCATTTCCCGTTCTAGGTCCTTGTTCGTTGCGGCCAGAACGCGTACATCGGTGCCGATGATCTTTGTTCCTCCCACCCGTTCGAACTTCTTTTCCTGGAGGATCCGCAGTATTTTTGCCTGCGCCCGCTGGCTCATATCGGCTACTTCGTCCAGAAATATGGTGCCCCCGTTCGCCAGATCGAATTTGCCCCTCTTCTTGGCGGTGGCTCCCGTAAAGGACCCTTTTTCATGTCCGAAGAGCTCGCTTTCGATGAGTTCTTCGGGAAGGGCGGCGCAGTTCACCTCGACGAAGGGTTTGTCCGACCTCCTGCTCTGGCGGTGGATCGAACGGGCGACCAGTTCCTTCCCCGTACCGTTTTCTCCCATGATCAGGATCCAGGCGTTCGTGGGTGCGATGATCCGGATCATCTCCTTGAGCTCGACGATGGGTTTACTGGTCCCATGCAGTTCGTAATCCTGCCTGAACCGGTCCCTGAGAAGTTTGTTCTCCTCTTCCAGCCGGACGATCTCCAGGGCGTTGGCAACGACGAGCAGGACCTTTTCAAGGGAAAGGGGTTTTTCAATGAAATCAAAAGCGCCCAGCTTGGTGCACTTCACCGCCGACTCAACGGTTCCATGTCCCGATATCATGACGACCTGTATCTGGGGGTATTTCGACTTCACCGCCTGCAGCGTTTCTATCCCGTCCATTCCCGGAAGCCAGATGTCCAGAAGGATAAGATCGGGGAGTTCCTCTTCCTCGAGCATGACCAGGCACTCCTCCCCGCTCTGCACCGTAACGACGTCATAGCCGTCATCGGAGAGTGCGCCCTGCAGCGACGTGCAGATGCTTTCTTCATCGTCTACGACAAGGATCCGTTTATGCATGTTCTGAGCCTACGCGATCGGTATATCAAAAGAGATTATCGTTCCATGGGGAACATTTTCACTGACGGTCACGGTACCGTTATGATCCGAAATTATGGAATTCACGATGGCAAGCCCGAGACCGGTGCCGTGTTTTTTTGTCGAAAAATACGGTTCGAACAGCCGGGTACGATCCTTTGGGGCGATACCGGGGCCGTTGTCCCTGACGTCAACACGGACACGGTTCTGGACGCTGTCCACATGAGCGGTGATCTCTATGAGACCGCCTTCCTTTGAATCCGTCGTAATGGCCGCGACGGCGTTGTCGATCAAATTTATCATAACCCGCTTCATTTGTTCCACGTCGATGTTTACCATCGGCAGGTCTTCCTGCTTCTTGAAGGAGAAGGAGATGTTCCTGGCCGAATCTTCAAAGAGCGTTATGGAATCCTCGATGACCGCACTGATGTCGCCCGCTTCGGGGTGTGCCATGGGCATCCGGGCGAACCGGGAGAATTCATTGACCAGGTTCTTCAGGACCTCCACCTGGTCGATGATGGTCTTCGTGCATTCCCTGAAGACCGAACCGTTGCCGCCGTCTATGGTGTCGCCGTATTTACGCTGCAACCGCTCGGCGCTCAGTTTGACCGGGGTCAGGGGGTTTTTTATTTCATGGGCGATGCGCCGCGCCACTTCACGCCAGGCGGCGACGCGCTCGGCCTTCTGGATCTCCGTCAGGTCCTCGAAGACCACGACCATGCCCATGTAGTTCTGCCCGTCGTCACGCAGAACCGTCGCGGAAACGAGCACGGTCAGCACCCGGTCCTTGAGGGTCAGCTGGATCTGTTTTTCCAGGGAATCACTGTCAACCTCATCAAGCTCTTTCAGAAATTCACGTGCCAGTTCCATGTGCTCCGGCTGCAGTACTTCGGTGTATCGTCTGTACAGAACTTCGTCGGTTCTGATGTTGAGCATCTCTTCCGCTGCGCGGTTGATGGTGCTGATCACATCGTTCCGGTCGATCGATACCACGCCGGCGGACACATTGCGCAGAACCGTCTCCATGTATGTCCGTCTCTGATCCAGATCGATATTTGCCTGTCGCAGGCTCTCGCTGCTTTTCTTGAGGTCCTGCGTCATCTGGTTGAAGGAATTGACCAGGACCCCGATCTCGTCTTCCGCAAGAACATCGATGTGATAATCCAGGTTCCCGCCGGCTATTTCATGGGTCGCTTCGGCAAGGTCCTGAATCGGTACGGTAATTCCCTTGGCGAGGAACAGGCCGAACCAGGTGGCTGAAAAGGTTATCAAAAGCGTAACGATGAAGAGCATCATGATGTAGCTGAACTTGATGGGATTCTGCAGCAGCTTGAGCTGCCCGTACTCTTCCGATGTCTTTGATATGAGAGACATCTTTTCTATCAGGTCTTTGTTGATGAAGGACGTAACGGCCACCATTCCGATCACTTCCCGGGGAGAAAAGTTGGTGTAGAGCGGAGCGATGCCGCTGATCGCGTCACCGGTCGCCATGGAAGTGACCGTGGAGGCATCCTTTCCCATGTAGATATCTTCGATGATCCGGGGAGAAAGCTCCGTCGGCGGGATTTCTGTGTGATTCGGGTCCTTCAGGGAAATATTTTCATTCCGGTTGTCGAAAAAGACCTCCACGGCGCCCAGATTGAAGTATTTCTGACGTTGTGCCAGGATCGTCTTCAGGTATTGTTCCTGTTCCTGGTCATACAATTTGCCCTGTGTGATCTCGGAGCTGATAAGCCTGGCATAGTACTGGGCGTCCGTGGCGGCCTGCCCGTAATACGTCTGGGCGATCTCCAGTGACGAGTTCAGCGCGTTGCCCAGCCTCATCTCGAACCAGTTGTCGATGCTGTATGCAAGGAATTTGATGGATACAAGGAACAGAACGGCCGTAGGTACCAGTGAAAGACAGACAAAGGCGGCCACCAGCTTCGTTCTCAGTTTTGAGCCGAGGATACCGCGCCGCCGTTCGAATATGAGCTTTACCAGGTTCCTGGTTATGAGGAAGATAAGAAGGATGATGAGGATCAGATTGATATTGATCAGGCCGAATATGAACACCTCGTTGGATATGGGGAGGAGGTTCTCGATGCTGGAAATATGACTCTCGATGTAGGTCAGGACGATAATAACGGCAATGGTGAGCAATATGGCGAACCGCTCCCGCCGCCGCCGTTTCAGTTCATTGCTGTCCATGTGCTGCTGTTCCATGGTTCTGTCGCCTTAATACACGAATTCCTTGGTGATCCATTCCGTTTCAAAGTCCCAGAGTGAAACGAAAAAGAACACGTATTCAAGATGAAGGGGCAGTTTGACCGCCTCAAGCTCGGCCTTTGCCCGCAGGTAATATGTGCTTCCCCTGATCATGTTTCTCAGGGGCATGATGGCGACGCCGTTCACGTCGGACATGGCGGTTTTAGCCTCTGCAAAATCGGTGAACTGCTCGGGTCGTTTGCCATCTTCGGTGAAGGCAACGTAAAAGAGCTTCTTCACATTGTCATACTTGATCGTGTGCTTGATCTCGCGGGCGAATTCGAGTTTGTCCCACCAGAAGCCCCGCTTTCTGTGCAACTCAATGGTGAAGGTGAAGGTGGTCGGTATCCCGGCATGGATGGCCTCTTCCATTTCCTCGGTGAAACAATCGGTCACCCGGAAATAGACAAGGACCTGCTCGGTGGTGTTCGTGATCAGGACGTCCCGGATTTCGGCCTCTTCGGCACGGGCGCCGCGTGGATCAAGGGCTGAGACCAGACAGACGAAAAGCAGCAGGAACGGAAGAAATATCTTGTTATGGGGACCTTTCATCATGGCCGGCGGTATACTGTTGTAACTGCACACAAACAAAATCGTGCCGTGCCGGTTGAAGGTATTCGGCACAGGCACGGTAAGATATAAATTTTGCAAGAGAATTATAGTAGGGAAGGAGGCACCAAAAAGCAAGATTTATTTGCTGCTGACAGGCAATACTTACAGGGAGGCAGATGCGTGAAGGGGTCCTTCCATATGGAAGCTTTCGATGAAGGAGTCGGGACTTTCCTTCTTTCCGTTCGTCATATCGACAACGGTCCAGTGCTCGCCCTTTTTCAGAAGTTCCCTGAGCAGGAGGTTGTTGAGCCGGTGCCCTGACTTTCTGCCGATGAAGTGACCGGTGATGGGCATTCCCAGGAGCGAGAGGTCGCCGATGGCGTCAAGGACCTTGTGCCTGACGAATTCATCAGGCACCCTGAGACCTTCCTTATTGATGACCTTTTCTTCATCAAGGACGATGGCGTTCTTGAGTGAACCGCCCAGGGCCAGTCCCTTTGCCTGCAGGTATTCGACCTGGTGGAGGAAGCCGAACGTCCGAGCCCGGCAGATCTCCTGCTCGTAAGCGCTCCGGGAGAAGACCATGTGAAAGGCTTGTTTCCCGATGGCCGGGTGCTCGAAGTCGATCTCATAGGTTATCTGAAAATCTTTCGCCGGGTGAAGCGCCGCAGAGACGTCTCCCTCGGTGACCGACAGCGGCTTCGTAATGACAACCGTTTTTCTGGGTTTTTCCTGCTCCTTGATCCCTGCCTTTTTCAAAAGGTTGACGAAGGGCAGGGCGCTTCCGTCCATGATGGGAACTTCAAAGGAGTCGACTTCAACGACGGCGTTGTCGATGCCCATGCCGAACAGGGCGGAAAGCAGGTGCTCCACCGTCGACACGTGGGTGCCGTTCATGCCGAGCGTCGTTGCCAGCGTGGTATCCGAAACATTCGTCAGCTTTGCTTCGATCGTATTGTGACCCGACACATCACGCCTTCGGAACCGGATCCCGCTGTCGGTTTCGGAAGGATAAATGGTCATGTTCACCTTCCGTCCCGAATGCAGGCCGACGCTTCCGCATCGGACCGGCGTGTGAATGGTGTGCTGTTTGTACATGGACATATCCTCGGTATACGAAAAGAGCAACAACCGTGCCAGGACATTCACGGAACGTAGAATGATGCTAAAAGTATGTTATTGTTGATATTTATCAGTACAGTGCGGGTCGTCTTCAAAAAGGTACCTTTATTTTCAGTCGGCGTGGTGTTGCAAAATCAACACAGCACGGTTTTGGCTGCGGAAAGGGGTCGAGCGTTCAAGGGGCCAAGGTTTCAAGGGTTCTAGGGTTCCAGTGTTCAAGGGGTCGAACCCTTGAATCCTTGAAACCTGGAAAAGGCAGCAGCTTTTTCGGAGGTGAGCCGAAATAATTCACTTTTCCCCGCCCCGGTAAAAACGCTCTTTTTCACTGTATATACACCCGCAGTATTGCTGCCGGTACATGCCTGATTTTCTTGATTCATCGATCCCTTCTTTCCATCCTTCCCTGAAGTCGCGATAGTGGAAGGGGACCCCGGTTTCCCGGGCGATGCTCTCGCCCAGTTCCTTCATCAATTCATGGTCCTGGAACTTGCTGTAAAGGAGTGTCGAGGTAAATCCGTCGAAATTGCCCCGCCGGGCGATCTGTGCCGTGTATTTCAGGCGGTCGTAATAGCAGTACCGGCACCGTTCCTGTTCCCTGAAGACGACATTTCGCAGGAACTCTTCCATGGCGTAGTCTTCGATGGTGATGAGGTGCATATCCACCTCGCCGGCGTAAGTGATCAGCGTGTCGAGACGCCGCTTGTATTCCATATAGGGATGGATGTTCGGGTTATAGAACAGGCCGTGCACCTCATGCCCCTCCCGGCGCAGGGTTCGCAGGGGATAGATGGCGCAGGGGGCGCAGCATATGTGAAGAAGGATTTTCATGACAGGCAGGCCCGGCAGTTAGAACAATTCTTTCTGGTCCCGCTCCTCCTTGTTCCAGAGCCGCCCGAAATGTTCATAGGCGGCCTTCGTGGCGATCCTTCCCCGGGGTGCCCGGTGCAGGAATCCCTCCTGGATCAGAAAGGGTTCATAGACGTCTTCAACGGTATTCTTTTCCTCGCCGATGGCCGATGAAAGGCTGTCGATGCCCACGGGACCGCCGTCGAACTTGTCTATCAGGGTGAGGAGTATCTTCCGGTCCATGGAATCGAATCCCTGGTGATCGACCTCCAGCATCTCCAGGGCCCGGATGGCCGTGTCTCTCGTAACGATGCCGTCTGCCTTGACCTCCGCAAAGTCACGGACCCTCTTGAGAAGCCTGTTGGCGATCCTCGGCGTTCCCCGTGAGCGCTGTGAGATCGCTTCGGCACCACCGTCGTCGATCTCTATGGAAAGGATCCGTGCCGACCGGATGATGATGGTCTTCAGCTCTTCAGGTTTGTAGAAATCAAGACGAAAGCTCATACCGAACCTGTCACGCAGCGGCGAGGTGAGAAGCCCCGCCCTCGTTGTGGCCCCGATAAGCGTAAAGTTGGGGATCTCCAGTTTCATGGATCGCGCCGACGGCCCCTGGCCGATAAGGATATCGATGTGATAGTCTTCCATAGCGGGGTACAGGATCTCTTCCACGACGTGCGACAGCCGGTGGATCTCATCGATGAACAGAACGTCATGCTGCCCCAGGTTGGTCAGGATCGCCGCCAGATCTCCCGGCCGCTCCACGACGGGACCGGAGGTTACCTTGATATCAACGCCCATCTCTCTGGCGGTGATATAGGCGAGGGTGGTCTTGCCGAGACCGGGAGGACCGTAAAGCAGCATATGGTCGAGGGCCTCCCTCCGTTTTCGCGCCGCCTCGATGAAGATCGAGAGATTTTCCTTGACCTTGCTCTGGCCCACGTATTCGTCAAGGCTCACAGGACGAATGGATTGTTCATATCCCAGATCATCCTGCAGCTTCTCGGGATTGACGACTGAATCTCTCACGATTTTTTCCATGTGTGCCGAACCTTCAGATACTCCCCGTCACCGCCGTGTCCTGCCGGCATCAGTTTGACAGTATTTTCAATGATTCCGTAAGCAGCTCTTCCAGGGTGGCGGTTCCTCCCGCCCCACGGAGCACGATGTCAAGGGCATCCTCGGCCGCTTTCTTCCTGTATCCGAGGTTCATCAGGGCCGAGAGAGCGTCTTCCTTCACGGGCTGCTGGCGGCCCGGTTCCCTGTCCGATATCTCAGACATAACCGCGAACATCTTATCTTTCAATTCAAAAATGATGCGCTCGGCCATCTTTTTCCCCACGCCGGGGATGCCGGTAAGCCGGGCGAAGTCCTGAGCCGAGATGGCGGAACAGAGCTCATCGGCTGAGATCCCTGAAAGGATGTTGATCGCCAGTCTCGGTCCGATACCGGAGACGCTGATGATGGTCTTGAATATCTCTTTCTCCCGTGTGGTGAGAAATCCGAAGAGATTGATAAGGTCTTCCTTCACGTGGGTGTAAATGGCGAGGGTGACGGGCTGTCCCGTTTCAGGGAGGTTGTAGAAGGTGCTCAGCGGGATGTACACGCCGTAGCCGACACCCTGGACGTCCACCACGATGTAGTGAGCCGATTTTTCTGATAATGTTCCTCGTATGCTGGCGATCATTTACAGTGCTTCCGACTTTGAAAAATGTGCATGACAGATTGCGACGGCGAGGGCGTCCGCTGCATCGGCGGGTGGAAGTTCGGTAAGATTGAGGATCGCCCTGACCATGAACTGAACCTGGCTCTTTTCGGCACGGCCGTAACCGACAACAGCCTTTTTTATTTCCAGCGGTGTGTACTCGTATATGGGGATGCCCCTCATGGGCGCGATGAGTATCGCGACCCCCCGGGCCTGCCCCTGTTTAATGAGGCTTTTGATGTTCTTCCCGTAGAATATGTCTTCTATCGCTATGGCATCGGGTCTGACATCATCCACAACCCTGCAGAGCCCGTCATAGATGCCTTGAAGGGACGCCGAGCATGATTCGCCCCTCCCGATCTTTATTTCGCCATAGAGAATACTGGAAATTCCATCCCTGTTCTTTTCGACCGCCCCGTAGCCCGTTACTTTCGTTCCCGGGTCTATACCCAGAACTTTCACTTTCTCTTCTCCCCGGGTCCTTTATTCCTCACTCAGCTTCTCCATGATTTCATCGGGTATGTCGAAGTTCGCGTAAACATGCTGCACATCGTCGTTGTCTTCCATCTTTTCCATAAGGCGCAGCATCTGGGCCGCTTTGTGCTCGTCGAGCTTCACCGTTGTCTGGGGCATCATGCCCACTTCTGCCAGAATATAAGGGATGCCGGCTTCGTCGATCTTGTTCTTCACATCCTCGAACGATGCAGGGTCCGTTCTCACTTCCCACTCGGTTTCCATTTCAACGACGTCCTCCGCCCCCGCCTCAAGAGCCAGTTCCATGACCCGGTCTTCCGTAACGACGGATTTGTCGAAGACGATATTCCCTTTTTTTTCGAACATCCAGGCGACGCAGCCGTTTTCACCCAGGTTCCCTCCCTGTTTCGAGAAGATGTGACGGATGTCGGAAACGGTCCTGTTCTTGTTATCCGTCATGACTTCAACAAGGACGGCGACTCCTCCCGGTCCGTATCCTTCATAGGTGACTTCTTCGTAAGCGGAACCGCCATCAAGCTCTCCGGCCCCTTTCTTGATCGCCTTTTCTATGTTGTCCTTGGGCATGTTTTCGGCCTTGGCGCTGAGAATTGCCTGCCGTAGTCGCGGATTTCCTTCCGGGTCGCCGCCGCCGAGACGGGCGGCGAGGGTGATCTCCTTGATGATTTTTGTGAATACCTTGCCTCTTTTGGCGTCTGCCGCGCCTTTTTTATGTTTGATGGTGCTCCATTTCGAGTGTCCTGACATAGGCGGTGTCTCCTCCCATGATGTCACACTGTTCAACAATAGTGCGATACATAACACAGCCACAATCGCTATGCAAAACAAAAAAACCCTCCAAAAAAGAGGGTTTTTTTTAATTCCGGCGGCGTCCTACTCTCCCACATTTTACCATGCAGTACCATCGGCGCTGAAGAGCTTAACTTCCGTGTTCGGGATGGGAACGGGTGTTTCCTCCTCGCTGTAACCACCGAAAATCGATATTAAAAAGTTGTGACAACCATATATCTACGTTGTTTCCGCAGGCTGCGCCATATTATGAGAACAAATTATGGCCAAGCCGCACGACCGATTAGTACCAGTAAGCTGAGTACGTTACCGTACTTACACATCTGGCCTATCAACCTCATAGTCTCTGAGGGGTCTTCAGTCCGCAAAGCGGAGGGATATCTTATCTTGAGGTGGGCTTCCCACTTAGATGCTTTCAGCGGTTATCCCTTCCGAACATAGCTACCCAGCTATGCCGC
>JAFGTS010000002.1 GCA_016933965.1 Deltaproteobacteria bacterium
AAAGAGTTACAGGTCAAACACCGTAACCCTTATTATAACTGGAGCCGATGAGGAGACTCGAACTCCTGACCTACTGATTACGAATCAGTTGCTCTACCGGCTGAGCTACATCGGCTCGTGGAGTGCGTTTTTATATTAACATTATGGGATTGTCAAGGATAAGATGCCAATCCTTACCTTGACTTTCCCGGTCGCTTTGAATAAGATTCCGTCAATTCATAATTGGTCGAATTATATGAAAAATCTATTAAAAAAGCTTGTTACGATCTCACCTTTGAAGATCAGCTGGCTGGTGATCATCATTGTTGCGGCCCTTTTCATCATGAATGTGGCCTTTTTTAATTTTCTCGAGCTGAAGAGCCTTGATCTGCGAATGATATCGCGGGGTGTCGGGACCCCCGGTGACGAGACGCTTATTGCCGCCGTTGATGAGAAAAGCCTGAGCGAACTGGGCCAGTGGCCCTGGTCACGGACGGTGATCGCCCGGCTTATCGATACACTGCGGGAATACGGCGCGAAGGCGGTGGGATTCGACGTGGTCTTTGCCGAACCCGACGAGACATCGTCCGCCGAAGAGATCGAAGCGATCTCGAATGATATCCGGGGCCTCGGTTTTGAAGACGTGCGGGTCCTGCGTCTGCTGGAGGAAAAAAGAGCCGCCGCCGATACGGATGCCGTCCTTTCCGAGGCGTTGCGCCGTGCAGGGAACGTGATTCTCGGTTATTTCTTTCATACCGGCGCGAGTGATATCGGTCATCTCAGCGAGGATGACCTCCGGAGAGGTCAGGAATACATCGCCGGTTCGAAATACAAGATCGTTCAGATCAGGGGGAACCCGGCGAACCTTCCCGTCATCAGGGCGTATGGTGTCGTACCGAACATCGAACCCCTTTCACGTTCGGCGCGTGCCGGCGGATATTTCAATTTTGTTCCCGATGTTGATGGAACAAACCGCTGGTGTCCGCTGGTGATTCAATTCGGTGATGACTTCTACCCGCCCCTGTCAATCGCGGTCCTTCAGCAATACCTTGAGGGGACCATGCCGGCCCTGCGGATCGAGGAATACGGTGTTGACGGGGTTGCGCTGGGTAACATCGACATCCCGACGAACGAATCGGGAAAGATGCTCATTAATTATCTGGGACCGGCAAAGACCTTCCCACACTATTCGGTCACCGATATCCTCCACGGGCGGCTGGATCCCGAACTTTTCAGAGGCAGGATCGTTCTCGTGGGCGCCACGGCGACGGGGATCTATGACCTGCGGGTGACCCCTTACAGCCCTGTCTATCCCGGCGTCGAGATGCATGCCACGGTGATCGATAATATTCTTCATGGAAATTTCATCCACCGGCCGGGCTGGATCGCCCTGCTGGACCTTCTGACCATCCTTTTGCTGGGGCTTATCACGGGGGTGTTGATCTCCCGGATGCGTGCCGTGTGGGGGCTCATCGTCTGCATCCTGATCCTCGCCCTCTATATGGCCGGTAACACCTGTGTCTTCAGCGCTTTCAATGTCTGGCTCAACATGGTGTATCCCGTACTGACCGTTCTCGCCGTATATGTGGGGATCACGGTTTACAAGTACGTTACGGAAGAACGTGGGAAAAAGAAGATCCGCGGCGCGTTCCAGTATTATCTGACCGCCTCCGTCATAAACGAAATGCTGAAGGACCCCTCGAAATTGAAGCTGGGCGGGGACAAGAAAGACCTCTCGGTGCTCTTTTCCGATATTCGCGGATTCACATCGATCTCCGAAAAGCTGACGCCGGAAGAACTGGTCCACCTCCTCAACGAATACCTGACGGCTATGACCGATATCGTTTTCAAGTATGACGGACTCCTCGACAAATACATGGGAGACGCCATCATGGCCGTGTTCGGGGCGCCCCTGGACCAGCCCGATCATTCCTTCAGGGCCTGCAATACCGCCCTCGACATGATGGCGGAACTGAAGAAACTCCAGAAGAAATGGGAACAGGAAGGCCGCCCGGTTCTCGATATCGGCGTCGGTATCAACTCAGGTGACATGGTCGTGGGGAACATGGGTTCCGAGATGCGTTTCGATTACACCGTCATGGGAGACAGCGTGAATCTCGGGTCCCGGCTTGAAGGGATAAACAAGGAATACGGAACGAATATCGTCATCAGCGAATATACCTATGAGAAGGTGAGGGACAAACTCCTCTGCCGGCAGCTGGACGCCGTGAAAGTAAAGGGAAAGGCGCTTCCCGTCAAGATATACGAGCTCATG
Source organism: Deltaproteobacteria bacterium (assembly GCA_016933965.1). Lineage (NCBI taxonomy): Bacteria > Pseudomonadati > Myxococcota > Myxococcia > Deltaproteobacteria bacterium. The sequence continues at coordinate 2,255 of JAFGTS010000002.1, forward strand.
GGTAAACAGGGAGAGGACGGAGACTGGGCGGCCCTTGCCGCCGCTTTTGAGAAGGGACTGGAAAAATACAGGAACTGTCAATGGGATGAGGCTATTGCCGCCTTTGAAGGCGTGCTTGCCATGGCTCCCGGTGACGGTCCGTCCCGTTTGTACATCAGCCGGTGCCGCGAGCTTAAGGAAAACCCGCCCGGCGACGACTGGGACGGTGTGTTCACCATGACCAGGAAATAATTTGCGAAAGGGATCGGTCGGCGACGTATAGACGATGAATGCGGGATATGCCACGGGAACGGGGACAGAACAACGGGGATCGGAAACTCACAGATACCGGAGCTGGGTCGAGATCGACCTCGACAATTTCAGGAACAACTGGGAAGAGATCAAAGAGCTGACGGGACCGGCGGTCGGCGTCCTTCAGGTGGTAAAGGCGGACGCTTACGGCCATGGGGCCATTGAGATATCAAAGGCAGCCCTGAAGAACGGCGCCTGTTGTCTCGGCGTCGCCAACGCCGATGAAGGGATACAGCTCAGGATCAGCGGTATCAGCGCTCCCATCGTGATCCTGAGTCCTTCCACCTATTCGGAAATAGATCAGATCGTCAAGTACCGGCTGATACCTTCGGTCTCGGATGTTCAGTTCGCGAGGCGGCTCAACGAACGGTTCGAATCTGAGCGTTCAAAGGCCCCCGTTCATCTTGAGGTTGACACGGGAATGGGGCGGGGCGGCACGATCTATCCCGAAGCGGTGGACATGGTGGAAACCGTCATGAAACTTCCCCGCATCGAGGTGGCGGGCATCTTCTCCCATCTGTCATCAAGTGAAGAGGAAGACGAGGAATACAATCGTTTCCAGTGGGAACGGTTCCGCACGATACTGGAGGAACTTGAACGGAGAGGGATCAGGATACCCCTGCGCCATATTTCGAACAGCGGCGGTATCCTGAACTTCCCTTCCTTTCATCTGGATATGGTGCGGCCCGGTATCATGACCTACGGAATTTACCCGTCGCCGAAAACGGAGGCAAAAGCGTCACTGGCGCCGGTGATGAGTTTCAAGACCACCATCGTGCTGATAAAGGACTTTCCGGAGAACTACAGCATCGGGTACGGTCGCGCCTACGTCACGAAACGGCCGTCGCGCATTGCAACGATACCCGTCGGGTACGGCGACGGCTACGGGTTCATCCTTTCGAACCAGGCCGAGGCCCTGATACGGGGGAAACGGGTACCCATCGTGGGCCGCATATCCATGGATATGTGCACCCTTGATGTCACGGACATTGCGGATTGCGAGGTGGGTGACGAGGTGGTCCTCATGGGGCGGCAGGGCAGCGAGTATATCAGCGCCAATGAGATCGCCCGGAAGGCGGGGACGATCAGCTATGAAGTGCTGTGCGTCCTGGGAAAACGGGCCCCGCGGGTCTTCGTCAACAAGGGAGAGCCCGGCGCTGTGGAACCGAGGCTGCGGAGAATATTTGTGCCCGATGAAGAAAAATCATTTGCCCGGATAGACAGCATGATACGCAGTTGTTTCCAGGCGAGGGCGGAAAGCGTCGATCTGGGCGATGCCATATATTATGAGATGTTTGAGACGCTCTTCGGCAGGGAGGACCGGCAGCTCGAGCTGCGGAGCGGGTTCATATACGACATCAGGGTGAGCGATATTCCCCCGGGCGAAGGCGACGTACGGACCATCAGTGATTATTTCCGGGTGGCGACGCATATCGAATACACGAAGGTGCTGAGAAATCCCCTGTTCATGATCGGCTGCGCCCTGAACAACACCCAGCTCGCGGCGCTCTTTGAAGAGGAGAAATGTGAGTACCGGTGGCTTATCCATGGCAGGAACGAAGAGATCGGTGAGGCGGATTTTACCGTCGCGGCCGTCCGGATCGACGGCCAGGCGGTTCCCATCGTCCGCTCCGGCAACACTAAGCGGGGCTATGAGGTCTGGTGCGGCGGCGACGAGCTGATCGAAAAAATGAACCGGGACGTGAAAATAGAGATTGAGATTGTCACGAAAAAGTATAAAAGCAGCAATTATTTTTCCGTATATCTGGCCTACCCGACACGGGGCATGGAGATCAACTTCCACTACGGGGAAACGGATCTCAAGAACGTCCGGGAGGTGAGCTTTTTTGCCGGCAGGCACCCCTATCCGGATGTTTCCATCGACAGGGGCCGGTCGGTGACATTGAAGATCAGTGACGATGACTGGGTCTTTCCGAACAGCGGCGTCACCTTTCTCTGGGAACTGTGAAAGGCGGGGATATTCACAAGGGATCGGGTTTTATGGAAAAAACGCGTGTAGGGATCATACTGGGCGGCATGTCCTCGGAACGGGAGGTCTCTCTCAACAGTGGAAGGAACGTGTTCGACAACATGGACCGGGAACGCTATGAACCGGTGCCGCTCTTCATGGATTCGGCGGGAATGCTCTGGCATATCCCCTGGCAGCTTGTATCGCAGAATACCACGGTGGATGTGGAGGAACGCCTGGAGAAGGAGGCCCGGAGAATGCCTTACGAGGGGCTGAGGGACCATATCGACTTCGCGTTCATAGCGCTTCACGGAAAATACGGCGATGACGGCTGCATCCAGGGGTTGCTGGAGCTTTTGAACATACCCTATACGGGACCCGGCGTGCTCGCCTCCGCCCTGGGGATGGACAAGCACATACAGCAGAAAATCCTCCGGGCGGCGGGTCTTCATGTCCCCGAGAGCCGGGTCGTGGAGCGTTCCGAGTGGGAGCACGATGCCGGCTCCGTGAGCTCGAGCATACTGGACACCTTCGGCATTCCCTGCGTGACGAAACCGACCCGCGAGGGTTCAAGTATCGGCGTTACCATCATCCGGGATGAGAGCATGCTGCCGCAGGCCATGGAAACCGCCTTTCAATGGGACCGGCGGGTTCTCGTCGAAGAGTTCCTGTCGGGAACGGAGTTCTCCTGCATCGTCCTGGAGGAGGACGGGACCCCCCGGCCGCTCAGCGTTACCGAGATCCATCCCCGGGACATGTACTTCTCCTATGATGACAAGTACATGCCCGGACGCTGCCGGAAGTTCACGCCGCCCCGTACGATCGACCCCGACGTGGTGGAACGGATAAAGGAGGAAGTGGTCAGGGCCTTCGAAGCCCTGGGATTCAGGTCCTACGGCAGGATCGACGGGTTCATCCTGGAGTCGGGCGAGGTGATGATCACCGATCCCAATTCATCATCGGGCATGGCGCCCTCGTCCTTTTTCTTTGAGCAGGCCGCGGAAGAGGGAATGCTTCCCTCCATGATCATCACCAGGCTGATCGAATGTTCCCGGCAGGTCCATGCGGAGAAGAAGGGGCCCCTCTGAAATGATGACCGCTGAAGGGAACAGAGGTTCTGAGAGGAAGAGAAATACGGTGATATGCACGATCGAAAGCAGCGATAGGGGAGAAAAACAGTTGGCATGGTGATGAAAAAGAACGGAAAGATCCGGGTCGGTGTTATTCTGGGAGGGATGTCCTCGGAGAGGGAGATCTCCCTTGAGAGCGGGAGAAACATACATAGCAAACTGAACCGGGAAAAATACGAACCCCTGGCGTTGTTCATGGATCCCCGGGGTGCCCTCTGGGAGATTCCCATCAAGCTTCTGATGCGTAATTCGACGCAGGATATCGAGATGGACCTGGAAGGGGAGGCCCGGCGGGTTCCCTATGAAGACCTGGGGAACCATGTCGATATTGTCTATATCGGGCTTCACGGCAAGTACGGGGAGGACGGGTGCCTGCAGGGGCTCCTGGAACTCCTGAACATACCCTACGTGGGATCGGGCGTGCTCGCCTCCGCCCTGGGCATGGACAAGTATAACGCGCGGCGTATCCTCGAGATCGAGGGGATCGAGGTGCCGAAAACCCTGCCGGTTACCGCGAGAGCATGGAAAGATTCTCGACAGGAGATACAGAAAAGGGTAAAAGAAACAATCGGTTTTCCCTGTGTCGTGAAGCCTTCCCGGGAAGGGTGCAGCACGGCCGTCATGAAGGTGGTTACGTCCGAAGGGATCGATGCCGCTATGGAAGCGGCCCTTGTCTGGGATCCGCTGGTCCTGGTGGAGGAATTTCTCGAAGGTATGGAGGTGACCTGTGGTGTCCTTGGAAACGACGAGCCCAGGGCCCTGACTCCCTCCGAAACGATTCCGACGACGGACATCCTGACCCTTGAAGACAAGTTTCTGTACGGTCAGGGAGAGAACAAGACGCCGGCGCGACTTCCCGAAACGGTTCTGAAAAAAATTCAGGAGACGGCGGTGAGGGTATTCAAGGCACTCGGCCTCAACGTGTATGCCAGGATCGATATGTTCGTTCTCAAGGACGGCCGTGTGGTGGTGCTGGAACCGAATACTCTTCCCGGAATGACGCCGTCCACGGTACTCTTTCACCAGGCGGCGGAATCGGGGATCAGCCAGACCGAACTGATGGACCGGGTGATCGATCTCTCGTTCGAGGCGCACCGGAACAAGCGGGGACCCCTGTAAGAATGAACAGCACAGCGGCGTTGCTCGACAAACTGGGACGACTGGTCCTCAACCACGTGGAGGAGATGGGAAAGATACTCATCTTCTTTCTTTCCACCGTGAGATGGGCCGTTCGTCCTCCCTTGAAACTGCGTCTCATATTCAAACAGATGGAGTTTGTGGGAGTCAAATCGACCTTCGTGGTGGTTCTGACCGGGACCTTCACGGGCATGGTCATGGCGTTGCAGGGATACTACGGTTTCAGCATGTTCAATGCCGAGAGCCTCGTCGGATCCACCGTGGCGCTGGGATTGACGCGCGAACTGGGGCCGGTCCTGACCGCTCTCATGGTGACCGCCCGGGCCGGGTCGGCAATGGCAGCCGAGCTGGGAAGCATGCGGGTCACCGAACAGATAGACGCACTGTCGGTAATGGCGGCGAATCCCATGAAGTACCTCGTCGTTCCCCGGATCGTCGCCGGCGTGATCATGCTTCCGATCCTTACTATTCTCTCCGACTTTGTCGGGATCCTGGGAGGATATTTCGTCGGTGTTTCCGTGCTGGGCATCAATGCCGGCGCTTTTGTGAACAACATCTATGACATGGTCGGCCTTGACGATATCTACAACGGGCTCATCAAGGCCGCCGTTTTCGGCTTTATCCTGTCCCTCTTCGGCTGTTACAAGGGATTCAATAATGAAGGAGGCGCCGAGGGAGTCGGCAAGGCCACGACGGAAGCCGTGGTGCTCTCGTCGGTGTATATCCTGGTAAGTGATTATTTCCTGACGGCGATTATGTTCTGATCATGATAAAAATGGTTAATCTTCACAAATCCTTCGGCCCGCAGGAAGTCCTGCGCGGCCTCGAACTCGAGATAACCGAGGGGGAAACCACGGTCATCATCGGCCAGAGCGGCGGCGGAAAGAGCGTGCTTCTCAAGCATATCATCGGGCTTTTGAAACCCGATCTCGGACAGGTCATCTTCGAGGGAAAAGACATAACCCGAATGGACGACAGGGAGCTGAACGAAGTAAGGAAAAAATTCGGCATGCTTTTTCAGGGCGCGGCCCTGTTCGATTCCATGACCGTTGGTGAAAACGTGGCGTTTCCCCTGCGGGAACATACGAAAAAGACCGATGAGGAGATCCGGGAGATCGTCAACGACCGGCTCAGGGCCGTGGGGCTGCCGGGGGTTGAGAATAAAATGCCCTCGGAACTGAGCGGCGGCATGAAGAAACGGGCCGGCCTGGCCCGGGCGATCGCCATGCATCCCCAGGTGGTCCTGTTCGATGAGCCGACGACGGGACTGGATCCGGTGACGGCGGAGGCGATAAACCAGCTCATTATCGAGACGCAGCGGCAGTTCAACCTGACCTGCGTGGCCACCAGCCATGATATGAAATCCATATTCACCATCGGTCACAAGATAGCAATGCTGTACGACGGCAAGGTGGTCGCTTTCGGAACGCCGGAAGAGATACGCCAGTCATCGAACGAGGTGGTCCAGCAGTTCATCCATGGTAAGCTGGACGGTCCGATTCACATGAACGGGTAGGGCGATGAGACGGCGGCGGAACCGCTGCGGGAAACCGTACAACACGTTTCAATAACGACACGGGGCGCATTATGTTTGCATCAATCAGTACGGAAGCGAAGGTCGGGTTGTTCATCCTGGTGGCGCTCATAATCCTGGCATACATGTCATTCCAGGTGGGAGAGCGCAGGATCGGATTCAAGAAAGGCTATGTGGTGAGCGCCACGTTCGACAATGTGTCCGGTCTTGAGCGGGATGCGTCGGTCCGCATCGCCGGTGTGGAAGTAGGGCGGGTGCAGGAGATCATTCTGCTCGACGGCAAGGCGCGGGTGACCATGAGGATCATTCCGGAGGTCCGCCTCGAAAAGGATGCCCGGATACTCATCAAGGCATACGGGATCCTTGGTGACAAATATATCGAGATCGTGTCGGGTTCCGCCGAGGAGGGCTATATCGGGGACGGCGGGGAGATCACCAAAGTGGAGCAGCAGGTCGACCTCGACAGGCTTCTGCGCGACCTGGGCGTGATCGCCGGGGATATCATGGCCATAACGGATTCCTTAAAACAGGTGATCGGCGGTGAGGAGGGGACGGCGAATCTTCGTGATATAGTCACCAACACCAGGAATTTGACCGATAACCTGAATCGTGTCGTCTCTGAGAACAGGGAAGAAGTGAACCAGATGATCGGTCGTCTGAACAATGCTTCCGAAAAGATGGAGAAGACCTTTACCGCCCTGAACGAGATAATGGACAGAATAAACCGTGGTGAGGGAACTATCGGAAAACTGGTGGAAGACGAACGGATCTTCGACAATCTGAACGATACGGCGGCATCGCTCCGGGAGATAACGGACAAGATCAACCGGGGCGAGGGCAGCATCGGCAAGCTCGTCAATGATGACGAGACCGTGAACAACCTCAACGCGGGCCTGAAGAGCATAGACAAAAGCATGGAGGGCATCAGTTCATACCTTTCCAAGGCGGAGCGGTTCCGGACATCCATCGGGTACCGGCATGAATATCTCTTCGACGACGGTGATTCAAAGGGATACGTTGAACTGCGGATCAGCCCCCGGGAGGATAAATTTTACATTCTCGGTCTCGTTGCCGACCCACGGGGGCGGCGGACGGAAAAGGAGCGGTGGATAGACGGGAAGTACAGCGAGGAGGTAATCTGGGAAAAAGGCGGCCTTCTCTTCAACGCGCAGATTGGGAAGCGGTTCAAGGACATCGCCTTGCGGGGGGGATTGCTCGAGTCCACGGGCGGTTTCGGCATCGATCTTTTCACCCTCGATGATGATCTGAAATTCACGTTTGAGGCCTTTGATTTTGACAAGGACCGGAATCCGCACCTGAAAGCCTATGCCGGCTATCGCCTTTTTAAACATATCTTTCTCACGGCGGGCTGGGATGATTTTGTCAGCGACGAGGGGAACGAATCACCCTTCGCGGGAGTATCCATTCATTTCGACGATGATGATCTGAAATACATCATGAGCAGCGCGCCGCTTCCCAAATGACCGTATACGTGAGAGAACGGGAGCCGGGGGATATCCGTCCGCAGTGGAGAGAAGCGCCTGAAAAGGGTGTTGCGGTCAAGACGATACATCCTTGACAGGAAGGAAAAAATGAATATATTAGCCCCGGAACACCGGCGGACAGGGGTTCAATATGTATTTCAGCGTACCGGAGAAATCCACTGTGCAACGGTCCTTCGGCCACGCCGAGAAGCTGGCCGAACGGTACTTCGTTCTGGGAAGCGGAGGAATCCGCTCGCTCCGTTATGAAGTACAGACTCTTGCCCACCTGAACGAGGCCGAGATCCGGGAGGACGCCTTTGCCCATCTCTGCCGGTATTACTGCCGGAAAGAGGGGCGGGACGATCATCCCCATAATTATTATTTTTACAAGGTGTGCCTGCAGGATAACCGGATCCTCGACGCCGTAGAGAGAGGAAGCAGCTTTATAAAGCTCGGGCCGCTGATGCTGTACATCGCGCTCCACGAACTCGTTCATGTCGTGCGGTTTCACTCGGGCGACGTGGATTTCGATGCGTCCATGGAGGAAAAAATTCTCGAAGAGGACCGCGTCCACGGAATAACCCGGAACATCCTGCATCCGATCGGTGATCCCGATGTCAACCTGGTGATCGACTGTTTTACCGAACGGTACCATGTGGGTGATATTTTCACGGTCGCGCCGGAGCAGAGAAACTGAGCGAAAAAGACCCTTTCGGAGGTTCGAAGGATATGCCCATATACGAGTATAAGTGCAGGAAATGCGGAAGGCAGTTCGAAATCCTGCAGAGCATTACCGATGACGATGTAAAACGGTGCAAATACTGCAAAGGACCCGTGGACAAACTGATGTCCCTTTCTTCCTTTCATCTGAAGGGTTCGGGATGGTATGTCACGGACTACGGCGGAAAGAAGCCCTCGACCGGGGAAAAGTACGAAGAAACGTCCCCGTCAACTCCGAAAGAATCAAAGGAAACGTTGTCCCCGTCAGCGAAATCAGAAAAAACAGGGGAATAGGCAAGTCATCAAGAGATAAGAGGCAGGTGGCCGTTACTGCATGATGCTTTCAGAAACGCATCACTCGCGTGCCGCCTTCTCCAGCTCTTCGAGAAGCCGGTGCAAGTCGATACCGTGACGGCCGCACAATTCCGTTAATGTTTCAAACAGGGCGTTGCAGCAGATGCAGAATCCGGCCTGTTGGTCGTAGTTTCTGAAAACGGCCTCGGTGCCACGAAAGCGGTTCACCACGTCCAGGACCGTCATGTCAGCCAGGATCAATCTATCCTTCGTTTCCATCGTCATTTCCTTACTTCCATCAGGGCCTGACCCACCGCGGCGGGTATGTGTTCAATGAACTCGGCGATCTGTGTGGCCGGTGTGGGCCGCGTGAGGGAACCGGCGAGACGGTTCGCCTTCATGGCGATAACCGCCGCTTTTTCCATCGGAACGGCGGCGTCTATCAGCGCAGATACAATCCCCGTCAGGGTATCGCCGGTGCCCCCCATGGCTTCCAGAGCCTCCTCCACGGGATCGTCGACCGTGGCGATGATACCGCCGCCCTGTGCGAGATAGTCCCGCCTTCCCTTGACGATCAGGTGGCGGGCAGCGTTTCCGTGCGCGTACGCCCTGGCTATGAGGTCGGGTACACGGTTCTCGTCATGGAGGATGAAGCCCCTGGTGTAAAAGGGGTGAGGCGCCTGCTCGTCGGCGAGAAAGGCGAGCTCTCCCACATCGGGGGTGAAGAGGTCGTACAGCGAGGACATGCCGCTCATCTTTGCCGCATACATGAAGCCGGCATCGGCGATAAGCCGTGGTTGTTGATGCAGGTTCCTGAGTACGCCTTGTAACTTTTCATGCCAGTGAAGAATGGGCTGGAGGTAATGAAGGGTCAGGGTGTCAAAGTGCGATCGCGGCAGTTCTTCCGTCAGACAGTGATAAAGTCTCCTGCTTCCCTTTCCCAGGCCGACGTCACCGACAAGAAAAGCGGTCGGACCCGGGTGTCCCAGCACGCGGGCCGTCTGAACGGCCGCGGCTATTAGAGCGGGTGTTCCCCGGTTGACGTGGACCGTTCTGCCGCACAGGGTGATCGTATCGCCGTTGAGAAGCGCCTCTCCCCTGACGAGGGGAAAGTCTTCTTCCGGCACCGTTCCCGCTATTCCGAGCACCGCCGCAGGACCTCCTCATAAGCGAGCTGCAGGGCGTACCCGCAGAGAGTATGGCCGATATCGCCCGGACGGGGGGCTTCCCTGAGAGCATGCCCGACCATGGCGCAGGCAAGATAGGGCACGTCCGGACATCCTCCGCCGGATATGTTGACGATCTGTTGCGTGTTCTTGTCCACGGTCAGTTTCATGTTCGCCGCCCGGACCATCAGGTATTTACCGAAATCCTTCACATGAAAAAGATCGACCGGACGCAGCAATGGACCAGTCACGGGCACGACTTCAAGGGGAGGGATATTGACCCTTTTGAGAGATCGGACGATATTGAGTTCCTCGATAAGGGGGAATTCGATCACCAAGTCGCAACCGCGCTGAACTTCAGGGGGTGGACCCATGACCCGGATGTCCCAACCGTCCTTCTTCAGCAGGGTTTCGGCCTGGATGACCTCGCTGGTGTTTTCAAACAGAAGGATCCCCCGATCCCCGTTCCGGGAAGAATGTTCCCTCTTTTCCGCCTGCCCGCTTTTTTTGAAAAGACCGAAGATCGCCACGATCAGTCCTTTTTGATGATGACTTTATAGCCGCTTCCGTCTTCCACCACGTCGGCTATCGTCCATCCCTGGTGTTCCGCCGCGCGACTTACGTTCTCTCTGGACGTGTCCGTGTCGACCAGAACTTCCAATTCACGTTCATTGCCGGCCTTGATCTCATCCAGCGTCATGATGACCGGCTGGGGGCAGGAAAGTCCCCTGGCATCGACAACTTTACTCATAGCCGTTCTCCTTCTTCATGCGATTCGTTTTCTCATGGTGAACCCGATAAAGAGACACACCGCAAAACCGATGATGACGGCCTGGATACCGTATGGACCGACACCGTTCGGTGAGCTTGCCAGGCCGAAATTATGCGCGAATGCCGCACCGACGATCATGCCCAGTACGAACACGGCCGCGTCGCCGTCTCCTTCACCGGCCATGAAAAGCTGGCGGCCGGGGCACCCTCCGGCAAGGCAGAAGGCAAGACCGGCGAGGGCCATGCCGGCGAAGTTCCAGAGGCCCATCGTATGTGCCACCGGTTGTCCCTGAAAACCGGGATGGAACTGGCCGACGATGAGGTTCGTCACGAAGGCCGCCACGATCAGAGCGAGAAATCCCGACAGGAGGTGTGTCTGCCGGAAGATGATGAAGTCCCGGATGGCTCCCATGGTACAGAACCGGCTTCGCTGCGCGAGGAACCCGATCAGGAGCCCCACCCCGAGCGACACGGGAAGCGCCGCGTGCATGGCTCCCGGTCCCTTCAGGCTGTAAAAGAAAACGCCGTTCCTGTCCTGACCGGCGACCTGGGGAAATATGAGCATGAGCGCCAGAAAACCCAGCATGATCAGGGGGAGCATCCATCCCGCCGACGCATGGGTCTTTTGTGTCCGTCCCAGGTTGTAACCGCTTTTCAGGAAGAGGGTGCCGATCCAGATACCGAAGATGAGCCCCAGGAGGCCGGGTATGGCGTTGCCGTCGCCGCCGGCAAGCCGCAGGGCGGCCCGCCAGGGGCAGCCGAGAAATACCAGGGCGCCGATCATAGCAAACGCTCCCAGGACGAACCGGACGATCGGGGCGGAGCCGAGACGGGGACGGAATTCCTTGAACAGGTATGCCGCGGCCAGCGCCCCGAGAACAAAACCGATGATCTCAGGCCTCATGAACTGGACGACGGCGGCCCGGTGCAAACCGAGGGCCCCCGCGATATCACGTTCGAAGCAGGCTACGCAGATCCCCATATTGCCGGGATTGCCCAGTTTCTGGAGGAGTGCGGCCAGGATCCCGATGAGAATACCAACGCCGATGATGCCCCAGCGGCCGGCGAAAAAATTTTTCATCCCTTTCATTCATCCGCTCCTTTCGGTGAGTTCTGTTACAGCAGGAACCTTCAGGATCAATGGAACGGATGCCATATATATGTAAATATATAATAAGTCCAATTCTTTATATGAATAATTAAATGAAAGGTATTCAGTGTAAAACTATTTGAAATACTTACAGAACGATGATTTCCCCCGGCGGTTCCTGCACCACATCACCGATGATAGATGCATCTCTTATTCCCTCGGAACGCATGCGGGCGACAAGCGTTTCCGCCTCCTCGGGAGAAAGTGAAACGAGGAGTCCTCCCGAGGTCTGAGGGTCGAACATGACGTCGACCATCCAGCCGGGACAGTCAGGGCCCTTTTCGATCATGGGCAACCGGAATTTCCTGTTGCAGTTCAATCCGCCGGGAATGATGCCCATCTCGACGAAGGGGCGGACATCCTCAAAGAAGGGAACCGACGAAGAACGGATGACCATGCCCACGGTGCATCCCTCGATCATTTCAGAGGCATGACCCAGGAGGCCGAACCCGGTAACATCCGTGCAGGCATGAACGGTGGAGCATTCGGCGATAAGCTCCGCAGCCCTCTTGTTCAGGGTGACCATGCATTCCACCGATCTCTCGACCAGTTCGTCACTTGCCATTCCCGCCTTCAGCGCCGTGTTGATGATCCCCGTGCCGAGGGGCTTGGTAAGTATCAGCGAATCGCCGGCCCTGGCCCCCCGGTTGAGGAGGACCCGGTCGGGATGGACGGTCCCCGTTACGGAGAGGCCGTATTTCAGTTCATCGTCTTCCACGCTGTGACCGCCCACGAGTATGACGCCCGCCTCGCGCATCTTGGCAAGGCCGCCCCGGAGGATCTCGTGCAGAACGGAAATGTCCATGGTCTTGATGGGGAAACAGATGATGTTCATCGCCGTCAGCGCCGTGCCGCCCATGGCATAGACGTCGGAAAGGGCGTTGGCCGCGGCGACCAGGCCGAATGTGTAAGGATCATCGACAATGGGGGTAAAGAAATCCAGCGTCTGGATCAGGGCCAGCTCATCGCTCAGTTTATAGACCCCGGCGTCGTCGCAGTGCTCGATACCTGCGATGAGATTGGGATCTGTGATCAGCGGAAGACCGCAGAGCGCCTGGTTCAGGTCACCCGGACCTATTTTGCAGGCTCACCCGGCACCGCTGACCATCTCGGTCAACCTGATCTTCTTTTCTTCTCCCATATGAGTTCCTTCTTCTCTCGGGTACTTCTGAAACGACCCGCGAATTATTGGACACATCGCGGAACCTCATGACCAATAGCCGAAGGGAAAGAATAAGTCAAATTCATAATAGTAATAACTTGCTGTTGATTATGAACCGCGGATATGATAGGTACACTGTCATGAAATTCACTCCCATGAACAGTGTCACCCTGCAGCAGCTCCAGGCCCTGGTGTGTCTCGCGGAAGAGCGGAGTTTCAGCCGGGCCGCGGTCGTGATGAGACTCTCGCAGCCCTCGTTGACGAAGCATATCAGGAATCTCGAGGATACCCTCTCGGCGACCCTGGTGGACAGGCGAACCCATGGGATCACCCTGACGCCGGAGGGAAAAATACTGACGGAGCATGCGAAGCGCCTCTTCAAGCTGCTCGATGAGGCGGCTGAAAAGATCGAGCGGGCCCGTGACAGCGAAGCCGGCTGTATTGAGGCAGCCGCCAGCACAATCCCGGCCACATATATTCTTCCCCGCCTGATCCCGCTCTTCAGGGAGCGCTATCCCGGTATCAACTGTTACATCAGGACAGGCGACAGTGACGGGGTCATTGACATGATCCTGAACGAGGAGGCCCAGGTGGGTTTCATCGGAAAGGGGATCGAGCACCGGAAACTCGTTGCAAAACCGCTCTGGAAGGACCGGCTGGTGCTGGTCGTCCCCAGCCGTCACCGGTGGCGAGGAAAAAAGAAGGTATCGTTGGAAGAAATACTCTCGGAACCGTTCGTCGCACGGGAACGGGGGTCGGCGACGAGGGCGATAACGGAGGAGTATCTGCTGGCCCGCCGGGGCGTTGATATGTCACGGTTCAACGTCGTGTGCGAGCTGGGCAGTTCAGAGGCGGTGAAAGAGGCCGTCATTTCCGGCATGGGGGTATCGATCATTTCGATCCATGCCGTACGGCGCGATATCGAGACATCCAATCTTTTTGAGGTTCCTCTTGAGGACTGCGCCATCGAGCGGGATTTTCACGTCATTTATCTGAAGCAGTTCATGCCTCAGAAGTATCACACGCTGTTTCTCGACTTTCTTGAAAGGGAACCGGTAAGCAGGCACTATGGAGAAGATAATTCGTTACGTTAGCACCAACAGACATCTCAACAATGTGGCGGGAATAACACCCTTCAGGGATACCGTTCTTTTCAGGGAGGCCCTGCTCCAGGGGCAGGCGCCCGACGGGGGTCTCTTTATGCCGGAAAGGGTCCCGTCTCTTGACCGGAGAGAAATACTCTCACTCAAAGGGAAGCCCTATCCGGAGGCCGCCCTGCTGGTGACGAAAGCCTTTCTTGCGGGCGAGGTCGAGACGGATGTCCTGGCGGTGATCGTAAAGGACTCATATCCCTTTTCCGTGCCCCTGGAACGTGTGTACGACCGGAAGTACCTGATGCGGCTCGACCAGGGGCCGACGGCTTCGTTCAAGGATTTTGCGGCACGCATGATGGCGCGGCTCATGAGCCATTTCCGGCCTGCAGGCAGGCGGCTCAATGTCCTGGTGGCCACTTCGGGGGACACGGGAAGCGCCGTGGGCGAGGCATTTAAGGGGGTCGAGGGCATCACCGTCAATATTCTGTACCCTCGTACGGAGGTCAGCGGCCGCCAGAAGAAACAGCTCGACACGATCGGGGAGAACGTTCAGGCCCTGTCGATCGAGGGAAAATTCGATGACTGCCAGAACCTGGTCAAGGAGGCCTTTTCCGATCCCTCCCTCGCGTATCTGAACTTCACATCGGCGAACTCGATCAATTTCGGCAGGATCATGCCGCAGATCGTCTATTACATCTATGCTTACGCCCAGCTTGCAGAGGGTGACGAAGAGATCGTCATATCCGTTCCGTCGGGAAACTTCGGCAACGCTCTCGGATGCGAGTACGCGCGGCGCATGGGACTGCCGGTGAAACGGCTCGTGATGCCCACGAACGAGAACGATGAATTCCCCCGGTTTCTTGAAAGGGGCGTCTATGAGAAAGTGTCCCCCTCGCGCGCCTGTCTCTCCAACGCCATGAACGTGGGGCATCCCAGCAATCTGGCGCGTTTTTTCGATCTTTTCGGAGGGACGGTGGACCGTACGGGGGTGGTCCATTCCTATCCCGATGTCGACGAGATGCGCACACGTATTTTCTCGGTCAGTGTCACCGACGCGATGACGAAGGAGTGCATCAGGAAGACCTACGAGACCTACGGCGTTCTTCTGGAGCCGCACGGTTCCGTCGGATGGCGCGGCCTTGAGCTCTATCTCGAGCGGGAAGGGGATTTCCCTCTGTGCCTGTCACTGGAAACGGCCCATCCGGCGAAATTCCCCGATGAGATCACGGAACTGCTGGATATCGTTCCCGAGAGCCCTGAAAGCATGAAGGACCTGGACGACCGGACCGGGGAACCGGTGGAACTGCCCGCCGACTACCCAACCTTCCGGGAATATCTCAGGGACAACCTTTCTTCGTGAAACGGAAAACGGAATTCCTATTATGTAAACGGCCTGTTGCCTTAATCCCTTTTTTGCCGGCCCGAAACGTTTTTGATACATCTATACGGCTTGCTCCGGGCGATCTCAAAACTCGCCTCCGGCTCAGACAGTTGAGATCGCTTATCCTCCGCTTCGCCGAGATGTATGACAAAAACGTTTCAATGGCCGCTTCAAAAGGGATCTACGTCAAGGCAACATGACGTAAAGAGTTTATGCGTTTTTCACTTTGCCACTTTGTCACTTCTTCAGCAACGCCGATATATAGGCATACTGAAAGAAACAACCACACATGAATAGGGATTCACCAATCCCGTTTCACGGCGTCATCACGTACCGCTGCCGGTCTTCCGGCACATACCATTTGATGTAATTGTATCCGATCCCGATGGGTGCCGGTTCGATGCCCTGAAACCGCGAATTGATGATGGGCAGGGCGTCGGGGACGTACAGAAAGGTATAGGGCTGCTCCTCAGCGAGGATTTCCTGGATCCGGTCATAGCACCGTTTCCGCTCTTCCCGGTCGAAGGTGCTTCGGCCCTCTTCGATCAGCCGGTCCACTTCTTCGTTCCTATATGAAATAAAGTTCAGTTCGCCGGGCTTCGTTTTGCTTGAGTGCCACACGTCGTAGAGATCGGGGTCAAGGGTTATCGTCCACCCGAGAATGGTGGAGTCGAATTTCTTTTTATTGATGAACTCGTTGATGAATGCGGCCCACTCGATGACCCGGATCTTCACCGTTATTCCCAGTTCCGACAATCGCCTCTGAATGATCTCGGCGCACTTGGCCCGCATCTCGTTTCCCTGGTTTGTGATTATTTCGAACTCAAAAGGCCTGCCGTCCCGGTCGAGAACCCCATCGCCGTCATGGTCTTCCCATCCAGCCTCCTTCAGCAGTTCTTTCGCTTTCCCGGGGTCGTAGGGATAGCGCTTGACATCGGGGTTGTAAGGCCAGGTTCCCGGTTTGTACGGTCCCGTGGCGATCTTGCCGAGACCCAGCAGGACTCCGTCGATGATCTCCTGCTTGTTGACGGCATAGGAGATGGCCTGCCGCACCGCCTTGTCACGGAACAGGGGATTGGTCAGGTTGTACCCGAGGTAGGTATACCCGAAGGCAAGGTACCGGTACTTGTTGTAATTGTTCCTGAAGACGGCGTTCTCCGTCTGCCGCGTGTACTGAAGCGGCGTCAGGTTCATCTGGTCTATGCCCGTGGCGCGCAGTTCCAGGAACATCGTTGCCATATCGGGGATAATGCGCATGATGTAACCGTCGATGTATGGCCTGCCCTCGAAATGCTCATGGTTCGATGAAAGAACGATCTTTTCCCCCGTCACCCACTCCTTGAAGCGGTAAGGGCCCGTTCCGACGGGGTGACGGGCCAGGGGGGACTTCGTGATATCCGTGCCGGCCATGAGGTGCTTGGGGAGAATGGAAGACCCCCAGCTCTCCAGGGCCGGCGCAAAGGGTTTGTCGTAGGTTACGCGAAAGGTGTGACTGTCAAGAACCTCCGCTTTTTTCACCTTGAGAAAATCGCCGGCGTACGCCGTGGGTGTTTTCGGGTCCACCGTCACCTGATAGGTATAGAGGACATCCTCGGCGGTAAAGGGATGACCGTCGTGCCATCGCACGTTTTTGCGCAGGTGAAAGGTGATGGAGAGACCGTCATCGGAAATGTCCCATGATTCGGCGAGGTCCCCCTCGATGTTCATATCCTTGCCATACTTTATGAGGCCGTTGAAGATCATCGCCGAGATACCGTGGGAAGAACTGTCCGTGGAGAGCAATGGGATCAGGTTCGAGGCATCGCCGATGGATCCTTCGATCAGAATATCGCCGAAGGCGGGCGCCCCGGCGTTCAATGCCCCCTGCGATTGGGCGGTCCCTTCCGTTTCGCCGCTCCCGCAGGTCCAGAAAAGAAGGCACATGACGAAGACAGGAAGCATCCGCACGATCCGCCGCTTCCAAATTCTATCTATTGCTGTCATCAGAGAGTCCTTTCAACCGCCTCGGTAAGGGCCGCCAGTTTTTCCGATATTTCAACGGGGTAGGCGGGTCGCGTTTCAAGTGTGAGGAAGTGCCGTGGTAATGTTTCAAGTTGTCCGAGCGTATATTCCCGGATGTGATCGATCCTGGGGTGCTCCTCGCATGTCTTCCCCTGCTCCATGAACCGCCGAAGCAGGGGTGTCCCTTCTCTGTCGTCACCTTCAACGGTCAGGACATCCTTGACCATCCGATTGTTCTCGAAGAGGCGGAACACCTGTTTCGCCCCGGGGAGCGTCAGTTTCCCCGTGGATATTTTCATGCGGGGGACCCCCGCATATTCCATAAGCTTGTAGGCACAATCGAAATAGGGGGCATCATCGGACGTGTCCATTTTGGTCCCCACGCCGAAGCCGTCGATGGGGGCGCCTCCGTCAAGCAGGTCCCTGATACCGTACTCATCGATGTTACCGCTCACAAAGATTTTGATGGACGGGTATCCTGCCTCGTCCAGGAGCGTGCGGACCCGGCGGCTTGATCCCGCCAGGTCACCGCTGTCGATACGGACGGCATTGACGGATATCCCCCGCTCTTTCAGGATCGTGGCTGCCTGCACGGTCGTACGCGCCCCCTTCAGCGTATCGTAGGTGTCGATCAGGAGCGTGACGTTTCCCGGGTTCGCCTCGGCGAAGGAAAGGAACGCTTCCAGTTCGCCGGACTGTGCTTCGATGAAGGAATGGGCCATGGTTCCGAATATCGGGATATCGTAGACTGGTTCTGCCATGACCGTCGCCGTTCCCTCGAATCCCGCGATATAGGACGAACGGGCCGCGAAAAGGCCGGCTTCGGCGCCATGGGCGCGGCGAAGACCGAAATCAACGAGGATGGCTCGCCCGCGGGCGGCGAGATGGCACCGGGCGGCCTTGGTGGCGATAAGGCTCTGAAAATGAATGATGTTGATCAGGCGGCTTTCGATCAACTGGGCCTCGGGAAGAGGGGCCGTGACACGGATCAGGGGTTCATTGGGGAAACAGACCGTTCCCTCCGGCATGGCGTCAACGTGGCCGCTGAACCGGAAATGAGACAGATAATCAATGAGTTCCCGGGAGAAACGACCGCAGCGTGAGAGGTAGTCCGTCTCTTCCGGGGTCAGCCGAAGCCCCTCCAGGAAGTCCAGAACATATTCGAGCCCGGCCGCGACAAAAAAACCCCGTTTTTCCGGAAGCGTCCTGATGGAAAATTCGAAGACGGCCGTGTCATGCAGGCTCTTTTGCAGGTATCCCTGTATCATGGTCAACTGGTACAGGTCGGTAAGGAGCATGCTGGTCGCAGGGTTCATGGCATTCCTCCGGCGGGAAGATCGAGTGGGTCAGGCGAGCCGGTCCGTCGTTATCAGATGTCCGCCGCTTTCCGTCATCTGCTTCAGGGCGTTCTCCTCATCGCCCGGGTTGACGTTGACGGCGCAGATTCCATCGGTGAAGACGTATGCTTCAAAGCCGAGTTTCAGAGCGTCAAGAACGGTATTGAGGACGCAGTAATCCGTGGCCAGGCCGCCGATGAAAATTCTTTTGATCCCGAGGCGGTCAAGTATCCGGGAGAGTTCCTCCCATTCGCTGTTCCGGCCGTATATGGTGGAGTACTGCTCCTCGTCGTGCAGCACCCCCTTGGATATGATGATTGCCTCTTTAGGGACCATGATGTCGCGGGCGAACTCGGCACCCGGGGTGTTCTGGACACAATGTTCGGGCCAGGGCCCGTTCCGTTCCTTGAAGGAACAGTGTTGAGTCGGATGCCAGTCGCGGGAGAAAAAGATGGGAAGCCCCCGCTGGTGAAACAACAGAACGGCTCTGTTCAAGGGATCGATCACTCTGTCACCAGCGGACACGCCGAGGGCGCCCCCCGGAAGAAAATCATTCTGGACATCGACAACGACCAGCGCGTCACCGGCCTGGAGTTGTATCCTCAATTCCTGTTTTTTTTCCATCGTTCTCTTCCTTTTCCGGGAAAATCCATTCAGATAAAGGACTTAAGATACCTTAATCGTGGGACCTTCAATTTTCAAGAAAAAAATAATCCGGCCAATCCCGGAAATGGCCCCGATACTCGTCATTTTCCAGGGGGCTATTTGGTGTCGAATGAACGGCAGCGCCGAACCGTGCTTTTATTTTTGTTTGAAATACTGGGAGGTTAGTTTCCCCCTGAAGAAAAGAGCTGTTGACAACGGCACCGATTTCAACTACAAGGTCGATACGATTATCCGTACAATGAATGAGAAATAGAGGTGACATTGTGAATGAGGCGTTAGCGGTTACCACAGCCGATATCGGAAGGGGTTTCCATGGAAATGTGCTCGATCTTATCCTGAGTGCCGGTCCCATGGTCCAGTTCGTCCTGCTGCTCCTGCTCTTCTTCTCAGTTGTTTCCTGGGCGATCATATTGATGAAATATCGGACCATCAGGCGGTCACGACGGGAAAATCAACTGTTTCTCGATGTGTACATGAAGATAAACAAGCTTTCGGAGGTTTTCCCCGAATCAAAGAAGTTCAGGTACTCACAGATCGCCGAGGTCTTCCGGGCGGGGTACACCGAACTTGTGAAGATAGCAGGGATGCGGAAGGAGTCCTCTGCCGAGGGCGAACCGATGGATGAAACCCTCGCGCTGGAGCTGCGTGGCCTCGATAACGTGGAACGGACCCTGAACAGGGCCTGTGACGCCGAATCGTCAAAGCTTGAGAGTTTTCTCGGTTTCCTGGCGACGACGGGGAGCGCCTGTCCCTTCATCGGTCTCTTCGGGACCGTGTGGGGCATAATGAACGCCTTCAAGGGGATCGGTGTAACCGGTACCGCCACACTGGCAGTAGTGGCACCCGGCATTTCCGAGGCGCTAATCGCCACGGCGGCGGGCCTGGCTGCCGCCATACCGGCCGTCGTTTTTTACAATTATTATCTTAACCAGGTCAGAGCCATAACGGGCGAGGCGAACAACTTCGCTTCAGAGTTCATGAACATCATTGAGCGGTATTACGTGAAAGCCATTCGACGATGAGATATTCGCGAAGCCGGAGAAATGACGGGCACAAGCCCGTTTCAGACATCAATGTTACACCCCTGGTGGATGTTATCCTGGTCCTGCTGATCATTTTCATGGTCACGGCCCCCATGCTTCAGATGGGAATAGACGTGAACCTTCCCCGTGTGAAGGCGAAGAGTGTCGATGTGGGAGAAGAAAAACTGATCCTGACGATTACCAGGGAACAGGAAATTTTCATCAACCGGTACAAGACGTCTTTCGATGACCTTACTGCAAAGCTGGAGAATATTTTTGCCGCCAGGATCGACCGGGAAGTGTTCATGCGCGCCGATGAAACCGTCCCTTACGGGTTTGTCGTGAAGGTGATGTCCGAAGTACGGAAAGCCGGTGTGGACAAACTGGGCATGATCACCGAACCGCCGAAGGAATAACCTATGGCCCTGGTGGTGATGGAGAAGAGAAAACAGGACGACGGCAGTGGTCTGATAAACATGATGGTGATCTCCTTCCTGATCCACGCGCTGGTCATCTCCATCGTCATTTTTTCACCGTCGTGGCCGTCCCCGAGATGGACCTTCGGACCCGTCTATACCGTCGATCTGGTAACGCTCCCCGTCAATAAGGTCGAAACGGCGGGCCCGGTAAGCGCGCTGTCGCGGGACCTGGCGGGTATTTCGCCGAAAGAGCAGCCGCTCGTGATCAGAAAGGCCGTCGAACCGACGACCATCATTCCGCCGAAAACAATGGAGGTGCAGAAGAAGACCTCCTCGGGAGCCACCGAAAAGGCCATAGAAGATATCCGGCGCAAGGAATCGGCATCACTTCCGCAAACGGCATCGGCCGGCCGGCCGGGACCCATCCTGTCCCGGGGAGATACGGCTTTGTCGATGAAGATGCAAGTATATTATACGGTTATCTGGTCAAAGATCAGGGAGCAATGGGCATTGCCCCAGGGTATCCTTGATGATGATACCATTGTTGCCGTTGTTGATCTGAAAATACTGAGAAATGGAGAAATAGCGGACCTGACTTTAGAAAAACGTTCCGGTAATACCTATTTCGATGAATCGGCGGTCAAGGCGGTCAGAAAGGCGGCCCCCTTTCCACCCCTGCCCGAATGGCTTGATCAAAGCGTCTTTGAGGTGGGAATTCGCTTCCATTCATCGGAGCTGCGGTGATCATGAGCCATTGGAGCAGGCGGTCACGGTATTCTCGTTCCTGTGAATATCCCGGAGATATCTCATGCAAAAGGTAAAAATCATAATTTGTGTCATTGTGCTGCTGTTGTCCTGCGCGGCCATGCCGGCCTGGGGCAAGGTCTACATCGATATCGATTCCCCCGCTTTTCAAAAATTTCCTATCGCTGTGCCGGACTTTTCCGTCTTGGGCGGGTCGGAGGGGCAGGGAAACCTATCGCGCTGGTTTTCTGACGAAATGACGCGGCTCCTCGATATCACGGGATATTTCAGGATCATCCCGCGGGATGCCTTCCTCTCCGATACCGGATCAGGCATAGCGGCCGGCACGATCGATTTTTCGAGCTGGGCGGTCGTGGGAGCCGATTTCCTTATAACCGGGGGATATACGGTGACGGAACAGGAACTGTCCGTGGAATTCAGGCTCTTCGACGTGGTGGAAGGAAGATTGATCGCGGGAAAGAAATACTGGGGCAGGCCGGCCGAGAAAAAGCGGATCCTGATCAGATGCATCGATGAGGTGCTCCTGAAGCTCACCGGAGAGCGGGGCGTTTTCGATACGAAAATAGCCTTCGCGGGGAAGACGGGTTCCGTGTCGGAACTGTTCCTGGTGAATTTCGACGGCACGGAATTGACCAGGATCACCGATTACGGGCGGCTGACGCTGCTCCCGCAGTGGTCGCCCGATGGAAAGAAAATTTCCTTTACCTCTTACCGGGATCGTAATCCCGACTGTTACATCATGGATCTCGGGACACGCCGGGTGACCAAGGCATCGGGTTCCACGGGGCTCAATCTTTCCGGTCCCTGGTCCCCCGATGGGAAAAAGATGTCGCTCGTCCTGACCAGGGAGGGCAATGAAGATATCTATGTCCTGGATATTGAAACGAACCACTTTCAGCGGTTGACCACAGACCCGTCCATTGATGTATCACCCACCTGGTCGCCCGACGGAAGGAAGATCGCCTTTGTGTCGAGCCGATCGGGTTCACCCCAGGTCTTTGTCATGGATGCCGACGGGAAGAACGTCCGCAGACTGACCTATGAAGGTTCCTATAACACGTCACCCTGCTGGTCGCCGAGGGGGAACAGGATCGCCTATGAAGGGACAACCAACGGCGTGTTCCAGATATTCATCATCGAGGAAGAGACCGGTGGCGTTATCCAGGTAACCTTCGAGAACGGGGGAGGCGAGGCACCGGCCTGGTCGCCGGACGGCCGGTATCTTGTTTTTACAACCCGGCGCGGAGCAAAAACGAATCTGTGCGTGATCAACGCGAACGGGCTGAATCCCCGTGTGATCGGCAGCAGCCCCGATCTTACCTCCTGTGAAGACCCCGCGTGGTCACCGTCTTTAGATTTATATTGAGTTTATCGGGAATTTATGGTTATCATGCCACCATCTTCGGGAAGAAATGTGAAAGACTTCATGGTCCCCGATATGTGAATGATATCGATCTCTTGGTGGAATCAACGGAACAGAGGGACACTTTGTTGGCAGGATTCCATGATGTCGGGGAGATATCCGGAGAAGTCGAGGAAAGAACACCCCCCGAAGTTTTTTTTGCAGCGGCCTTAGGGAAATATTCCTCAAAACGACAGCGAATTACTAATCTTACGAGGAGGAAAGAAACATGAAAAATACGTTGTACAAACTGGGATGCATCATTTGCATCGTCAGCCTGGCGATGATCATGGTAACGGGATGCGCGAAAAAAACGGAAACCACGCAGATCCCCGGTGCCACATCCGCCGAGCAGGCAAAGGCCCAGGAAGCTGCGGCGGCTGAAGAGGCTGCACGGCAGCAGACCCTGAAGGAACAGGCCCTGAAGGAACAGCAGGAGGCACTGAAGAAACAGCTGCTTGCTGAGGCGGCTTCCTTCGTGGATATCCATTTTGATTTCGACAAGTACGATCTGAAACCGGAGGCACGGGATATACTGAGCAGGCTGGGGGACTGGCTCATTACGCACCGTGATTTCGAGATGGCCATCGAGGGACACTGTGACGAACGGGGGACGAAGGAATACAACCTGGCCCTTGGCGAGCGCCGTGCCGATTCGGCGAAGAATTATCTTGTCAATCTCGGTGTCGATGGCGCGCGGATAACCACCATCAGCTATGGGGAAGAACTCCCCCTTGATCCGGCGCAAACGGAAGAGGCCTGGGCGAAGAACAGGAGAGACCATTTCGTTATTTATCCCGTTAACCAATAGTAATGAAGGGTCGTGCAAGAGTGAGACATATGCGGTCACCGCTGCTGATTCTTTTGCTTTTAGCACTGGTCGGGTGTGCGTCACAGAGTGATCTGACCCGAGTGTCCCAGGTCTTGGAAAGCCGGGTCGACGCCGTTACTGCCGACGTGGAAAGCATGAAGAAAGCTGCTGCTGATAACGAGGATACGGGCAAGTTCGTCCGTAAACGGGTCGCCGATATCAGCGATAACCTGACGGGGTTGCGGACCGAGTTGCAGCAGTTGAGGGGGAGCATCGAGGAACTGCAGGTGCGGGTGGCGTCCCTTGAATCGGATTCGAAAAAAGAGACCCCCGAATCGGTACGTGACGCCGTGGCTGACATTGCCGGACGCCTTCAGTATATCGAGAACTATCTCGGGTTGATGGAAAAGAAAGAGATTCCTGGAGGGGTGCAGGGTTATGAGGTGTCCGGTTCCCTCAAGGAAGAGGTTGACAAAGAGAAAAGTTATTCGGAAGCATTGAAGACCTTCAAGGAAGGCAGGTACACGGAAGCGAGACAGCAGTTCCAGGATTTTCTGGGTGCCTTTCCCGATACTGAATATTCAGATAACGCCCAGTTCTGGATCGGAGAATGCTTCTATTTCGATGGAAAATACGAAAAGGCCATTCTCGAATACGAAAAAGTGGTCCAGAATTATCCGAAGGGGAACAAGGTTCCCGACGCCCTCTTGAAACAGGCCCTTTCCTTCATGAAACTGGGGGATACGACGAGCGCGAAGCTGCTGCTTCAGAGAGTGATCAACGATTATCCCAACACGACATCGGCCCGGCGGGCCCGCGAGGAGTTGCTTTCCATAAAAGAATCCTGAAAGCTCAGTTCAGAAATTCCGGCGTAATCCCCGGGGGAAGGGTCAGTTCAAAAAATGACGTATCCTCCGGGGTCACTTTTTTCAGGGTCTCATAGCGGAGAAAGACCGTCGTGCCCGCTTCATCTTCCAGTGAGAGAACCATCCGTTTCGGGTAACCGGTCGCCTCATCGTAGTTCTCGTAAGAAACCCGGTAGGGAACATCTCCCGGTTCTTCGGAGCCGCTGGAATCAATACGCATCGTTCGGAGTCGTTCGGGCTCGATCCAGATGCTCATCACCGGTTTTCCGTTCCCGGTAATGTCGATACGCCACGATCCGTTTTCAGCCTCCTGTGAAAACCGGTGCTCAGTGACGGTTTCGAGCGGTATCGTTCCGGACAGGAGGGATACCATGTCCCGCACTGAAAGAGGGATATCAAAAAAGCGCAGCAGGTTCTCACGCGTGGTAAAACCGCTGAAGAACCGGCTTTCCCCCGGCAGGAAAGCCTGGAAAACGGTGCCGTCGGAGGTGAAGTAAAGATCGGGCGGGCCGAAAAACCCGATCGTCTCCATTCTCAGGAATGACGGTTGCCGCAGGGCAAGAGCGATGGTCCGGGTATATCTGCCCCGCGACGAATCAATGGTTATGACAGCCATCGCCTTGAGAATGCTTCCCCGGTCATGTTGAGCATTGATGATATCGATGATGTCCCGGGCCGGCGGGACCGCTCGCGCTTCCTTCACCGGCACCGTCCTGAGGGAGCATCCGGCCAGAAGTGCCAGCATGATCACAAGCACGGCCGCACGAATCGTCTTTCTCATGGGGCTCTCAATTCTGCGGATATGTCAGTTCTTCTATTTTTTTCTTCACGGCCCCCTCGTTCTCAGGGTTCAGTTCAAGGGCCTTTCGATATTGTTCGAGGGCTTCCGGGATCCTCCCGGCTTCCCGGTAGACATCACCCAGATGTTCTCTGACCGTCGGGTCTTCCGGAATGATACGGGCTGCGTCTTCGAGGTTTTCGATCGCCGGTTTGAGTTTCTTCTGCCGGAAGTACACCCATCCAAGGCTGTCCATGATGTATCCGTTGTTCGGCCGCAGTTCGAGGGCTTGCTTGATGAGCCGTTCCGCCTCGTCAAGGCGGATACCCCGGTCGGCGTAACTGTATCCGATGAAATTAAGAGCTTCCGCGTGTTGCGGATCCTGTTTCAGGACGTCCTGCATCGCAGCGATACTTTCCTCGTGACGGTTCGTTTTTTCGTATATGATGCCGAGGCGGTAGTAGAGATCTATGCCGTCCGGGATGAGAAAGATCCCGTCTTTGATCGTTTTTTCCGCTTTGTCAAAGGCTTCCTTCTCTTCATAGAGGACCGAGAGGAACACATAGAGCTGTTCCTCCCTGTTCTTTTTTTCTACTGCGTCACGGAGCAGTTCTATCGCACCGTCCAAGTCGCTTTCATTCTGGAGGATCAGACCCATCTGGATCCGTGCCGGTGGGAACAGGTCGGAATCTTCCGTTATCCTTCCGTACAATTCGAAGGCCTTCGACGGTTCATCCAATTTTTCGTATGCCGAGGCCAGGAAGAAAAGCGCCCGGTGATGATCGGGATTTCTTCTCAGGACGGTCTCGAATTCCTCTGCGGCCCGCCGGTAATTGTTTCCCTCAAAATAATAGGCGAGGCCGAGTGAAAAATTAGCCTCCACGTGGCTGTCATCGATCGCGAGCAGGGATTCGAAAACGTCGATAGCCTCGGTATAGCGGTGCAGTTTGAGAAGCACCGTTCCGAGCCGGTATCGTGCGTTGATGGTGTCCGGTTCCGCCTCGATGAACTGCCGGTACAGGTCGATCGCCTCGTTTTCCTGCTCACGGCTTTCGTAAAGCATGCCCAGATCTATCAGGGCCGGTTCATAGCCCGGTTTTGTTGCAAGGACCTTTTTGAACCACTCTTCAGCTTCATCGGCGTTTCCCTTCGCTTCATACAAGGTGGCCAACTGGTACATACCCATAACATTTTCCGGATCGCGTTCGAGAAGCTTTTCAACGGCGACGATGGCCGCATCGTAATTTTCAAGCTGCCGGTGGAACATGCTCAGGAAAAGGTAAGGCTCGAGCCGTTCCGGTTCGATCTCCACGACCCGCTCATACTCTGCGATGGCCCGTTCATATTGCTTAAGGTTCCCGTACAGGCCGCCGAGCAGCACGTGGGTATCGAAATCATCGGGATTATACGAGAGCGAGGTTTCCAGGAGTCCGACGGCCCTGTCTACCTCCCCCTTTTTCAGGTACAGTCGTGCCAATTCGATCCTCAGGAAGGGTGATGTGACGTCATCGCTCAGGCTTTTGCGGTATTCGTTGATGGCCTTGTCCGTTTCACCGCGCAAGGCGTAAAGGGTCCCCAGTGAATAGTGATAATAGGCTTCTTCGTGTGATGATCCGGGATGGGAAGGGGACATCACCGAAAGCCCACCCCTGACATCGGGCAGACTCGTACAGGCGATGGTAATGAGAAACGCTATTCCTGTCGCGATCATTGTTCCTGCTGTTTTGAATCGTCGTTTCATCGGGTTCAACCAACCAGCCGTGACAATGGGACGACCTCGATCCCCTTCTCTTTAAGCAGCGGCAAGGCTTTTCTGAGGGCGGCCACGGTGCTCGGGTAGGGATGGCCGATGAGGATGAGGGTATCCCACCGGTCCGTCGACTCCGCGACGGCGCTCAGTATGTTCAACGTCTTTTCGTAATCCTGTTCGTTATCGATGAAAATGTCGCGGGCCGCGTGCCTGATATCGATCATCCGGGCGACCCGGTTTCCCACGGATCTGCCCGTGGTCATGCTGTCGAGAAAGAAGAGGTTTTTCCCCTTCAGGAACTGCATTAACTGTTTCAGGCGTTCTTCATCCTCCATGAATCTCGATCCCATGTGATTGTTGACACCGCACGCGTAGGGCACTGAATCGAGGTCCGATTCAAGATGTTCTCTGATCTCCTGTTCGCACATGGTGGTGAAAAGAGCGCCGGTGCCCGGATCTTTTTCGGGATATCCGTGGGGTTCCATGGGAAGATGAAGAAGGACATCCCTTCCTGCATAATGGACCCGCGTTGCGGCTTCGGAGGAGCAGCGAAGGTGCGGCAGCACCGCAAATGTTATGGGAACGTTCATGGCAAGAAGCTCATCGATGACCGCCATGTCCCGTCCGATATCATCGATGATGATAGCGACGTTCTTTCCCCGGAGCGTTTCCGCTTCGGGACCAAACGGTCTCAAGGCGGGTTCCGCGACCTTTCCGGGAGGCGCTTTTCCCTTTGGCGGTAACGCCACCGTCCGCTGCTGATAAAACCGGTAGGCCAGAAAAACCACGACGGTGCAGAGGATGACGACACCGGTACAGACGAAGATGTTTTTCCTATATGATCCCTTTTTTCTCCGTTTCACGCCTGTCAGCTCGCCCTGTCTGTCCCCTGTTTTTTCAGAATCTGCCAACTTTTCAGTATGTCGACAGCTGTTTTGAGCTGGAGGTCTTTTTCCAGATCAACGCCGATGATGTCCTCCGATATTTCATCCGTCTCATCGGTTGAACCGCCCTCATCCGGCGTGCCTTCCGGTTCTTCGATGGTCTCTCCTTCTCCTTCTATATGGTTCTTCAGGTCTTTTTCCCTCAGCCGCTTAATCTTTTCCTTTGCCGTCAGGCGGTGGTCCACGGATTCCACCACGATGTCAGGGGCGATGCCCTTTGCCTGGATCGATGTTCCGCTGGGCGTATAGTACTTTGCCACTGTCAATTTCAGCGCCGAGCCGTCGCTCAGGGGCGTTACTATCTGAACGGAGCCCTTGCCGAAGGACTGGGTACCCAGGATCAGGGCCCGGCCGTTGTCCTGAAGAGCGCCGGCGACGATCTCGGAAGCGCTGGCGGTTCCTCCGTTTATCAGGACGACCATGGGGCAGGTCACTTCATCTCCATCGTCTTGTGCCTTGAATATCTTTTCCGAGTCGTCCTGCCGGCCCTTTGAAGAGACAATGACACCGGAGGAGAGGAAGATGTCCGAGACCCTGACCGCCTGGGTCAGCAGGCCACCGGGATTGTTCCGCATGTCGAGGACCATACCCTTCAGGGGTTCATCCTTTATGGAGATCTCATCAAGGGCGTCCTCGAGTTCCTGAGTTGTCGTTTCCTGGAAGTTCGTCAATCTGATATAGCCGATACCGTCTTCGAACACCCTGTTCTTGACACTCTGGATCTTGATCTTGTCACGGGTTATTTCATATTCTTTCGGCTGATCGAAGCCCTCGCGCATGATCGATATGGTTACGGTGGTGCCCACCGTCCCCCGCAGTTTGTGGACCGCGTCGTATATGGTGAAACCCTTGGTGGATTCTCCGTCGATCCCGACTATCTGGTCCCCTGCCTTGAGCCCCGCTCGGTATGCCGGAGTGTCTTCAAGGGGCGCTACAACGGTTATGATGTCGTCAACAAGGGTGATCTCGATACCGAGACCGCCGAAGACCCCCTTGGTGCTTACCGAAAGGTCCTTGTACATCTCGGGTGTCAGATATACGCTGTGAGGATCGAGTGTTTTTATCATGCCCTTGATGGCGCCTTCTATGACCGTCTTCGAATCCACTTCCTCGACATAGTCGTTCTCGATCATGTCAAGTACCTGGTTGAAAAGCTTCAGGTTTTTATAGGTGTCCTTATCAGCGCACATTGCCTTGTCTATACGCGGTACGCCGGAGAGTGCGAGAAACAGAACGAGGATTATAAGGATCAGGAAAAGGACGCCTTTTTTACTGACATTCACATTCATTCAATACCTCCACGACACAGGTTCTCTCTATAAGAATGGAAAACATACCACCATTCATTCATTCATTTCCAATTTTTTTTGATCAACCGGAAACGGCATTTCACTTTGGTCCCTTTTCAACGGCCCTGGAATTGAAGTGAAAAAATACGGTCGTATTATTCCCGAATCTCGAATCCCGATCCCCGAATCCCGACCTCTACTAAAGCGTCCACCGCGGCCCCGAGAAAAAATACTGAGCGATAAGACCGGCGATGGGAGGAAAGAAAAAGGTCGTGGCCAGCCTGATGATGGTGAATTTCCAGCCCAGTATCCCCACTTCCATGGGGATCCTGCTGACCGCCCAGAGGGACCATCCCGTGAGAAAGGCCACCATGGTTCCGACACCGGCGCCCGATTGGAGGAGCCCCGCGGCAATGGGAAGGCTCACGTATGGACCGCCCGGTGAAAAACCACCGGCGATGGTGCCTATGATGATGCCCCGTATACCCGATTCTGCGCCCACCCAGCGGGAAAGCATGTCGTGGGGGAGAAGCACCTGTACCAGGCCTGCAACGATAAATGCAAAAAAGAGGAGGGGCAGGATCTGGATGGTCATTGCGGCGGCGAGCTTCAGCCCGGCCGTGTGCTGACCTTCGCCGCGCGCATATGCCAGGGCGAAGAGGCCGACGGCGAGCACGGCCATGATGATCGTGGGGATCAGCATATTTTTTGACCTCTCGTTTTTCATGGGATCAATTCACCTGTATTCGCGGTACTGCTCGTACCGTCAGACCGCCTCGATCCTGCATGGAACATACCGGTGAAGCGGGGTGGCGGCGAACCGGTCCCGGTGGATGTTCTTTGTGAGCCGGTTCACATTGACCCCGTGTTCCGTGCCGTCAAAGAGGAGACCGAATCCATGAGGAATGATGACCTGTCCCGTCCTGGTCCGGTCGCTCACTTCCAGTTCAACCTCAACGGTCCCCGCTTCGGTGGTGACCCGCACCATCCGGCCGTCGGCAAGACCCATCGATGCCGCATCATCGGGATGCATCATGACCGTGCAGTCGCGCTTGCCTTTATTCCATGCCGGATCGCGCATCAATGTGTTGGCGTTCATGCTCATGTGTCGCCCTGCCTGGAGAATGAAGGGGTAGCGGGGATCGGACCGGAGGGCCTTCTCCTCGGACACGGATTCGATGCCGGTGATCCATCCATCCATTTCAGGGACATGAACGTGGATGCGGCCGTCTTCGTGGGCGAGCATTTCCATGTTTCCCTCCGGGTCGCACCTTCCGATGACGAGTCCTTCGGGGTGATCGAGAATAGCCTGGAAGATGTCTTCACCCATGGTGATGCCCGGGGTGAAGCCGGCCCTGGCGGCGTTTTTACGGAAGCTTTTCGGGGCGACCTGCAGAAGTCCCCACAGGGCGGCCAAATTAGCTGAATCAAACTTCCGTCCCAGGGTTTTCGCGAGGATGAACGGCATGTTCGGGAGCGCTTTCGGTTCGCTTTGCGCGTAGGTCATGAGCTCCATGCCGAACTGCATGCGGTCGAGATCCGCCGCTTTTACGAGCGATTCCGGTATGGAGGGAACAAGCCCGGCAGCGTCGGCGATACGGACTATCATCTGGCTGATCTCAAGAGGTTCGCCGAGGGGTTCGATAATGGGCCGCCGCATCTGAAAATAGATCTCCGGGAACGTCCAGGCAAAGAAGGTGCCGTCCCATGATTCATAGCCGGACCGCGAGGGGAGAACATAGTGAGAGAGCATCGCCGTCTCCGTCATGGCGAGTTCGCAGGTGACGAGAAGATCGAGCCGGCTGAAGGCCTTCTCATATGCCGTGGTATCGGCATAGGAACGGAGCGGATTCGAGCCGGAGCATAGAACAGCCCTCAGGCGTTCGGGGTGATCGCTCATGATCTCCTCGGGCATCACATTGGGGGGGAAAACACCCATGAGCGCCGGGAAATCCGTCGTCACGGTACGCCAGGTCTTTGGGTCGCGCTCGTCGGTGTGGGCTCCGATGGGCATGAGGTGCCCGGGTATGATATTACCTCCCGGGACACAGATGCGACCGCAAAGCGCCATGAGAATGACATCCAGATAGGTCGTCGCCGTGCTGTGGCGATTCATGTATACACCGAGGTCTGTATGCATGCAGGATTTCCGCGTGGCGAACTGATAACACACGTCACGCACCTGGCCGTAGTCGAGACCGCAGACATCGATGGCGCCCCGGATATCGAAATCGCTGAACCAGGGTTGAATCTCCTCAAAGCCGTTCACGTGCTTTTCAATGTAATCGCGGTTGTGCCATCCTTCCCGCAACAGGATGGCGATCATCGCCCTGGTCAGGAGTGCGTCCGTTCCCGGCCTGATCGGCAGGTGGATGTCCGCCATTTCCGCTGTTTCTGAGCGCCGGGGATCAATGACGACAAGTAGCTTGTCGGAGTTCTTGGAAAATTCCCGCAGGACAAGGGGAGCCCGGGGCATCTGATGACTCTGCATGCCGTTCCATCCCACGGCAAGAAGCATGTCGGCGTTTTGTTCATCGGGGATGGTAAAAAGATACTGGCGGCCCGTGGCGCGGCCGTGGGCCCAGAAAATGCCGGTCAGTTCCTGGGCAAGGGCGCTGTAATGATAGCGGGAGCCAAGGGAGCGCATCAACCGCACGCCGAACGCGGCCTCGAAATGGCAGCCCTGACCGCCACCCCCCATGTAAGCGAACGACCTCGGCCCGTTCGCATCGACGATCGACCTTAGTTTTTCCGCTATTTCACTGATCGCCTGATCCCATGAGATCCTCTCGAAACCGTTCCCTGTGCGCTTCAGGGGGTGGGTCAGACGCTCCCGCAGATGCTGGTGATAGGCGATACTGGCACCTTTCCGGCACATATACCCCTTCGACCGGAAATTATTCTTGTCTCCCCGTACCTTCGCGATACGGTTGTTTTCGACATACACCTCAAGGCCGCAGTTCTGAGCGCAGAGAACACATCCCGTTTTATGCCACGTGCCCATGCATTTTCCTCCTCGCCGTACCGGTAGAATTTTTCATACCCGCAGGTATTGCATATTTCGTGCTTTCCGACAAAAGGAATTTTCAGAACGATGCCGCCGCCGCGATGAGTAAGAACCATGCCGGAACGGTGGGTCTGTAAGGGGACGGTCATGGACAGATGGCACGGACCAGCCGATGCGGCCCCGGGATAATGATAGCGGAGCGAGGGGTGGCCGGGGAAATACGGCTCCTGTGTGTCCGGGATCGTGACTTCTTCGAGGAAATAATGATTGATATTCAAGGCAAATCCTCTTACATTGGCGATAATCGATAACCATGACAGGCAAAAAGGGATGAGGAAACCCGTAACTGGGACCAGTGGAGAGGTGTTCCTTTTAGATTTCCGTGGTACCGTTACGATCCGAGGGGAGGGCCCACATGAAACTCCAGACGAAGTTGTTGATCCTCTATATTCTCTGCACGATACTTATCATGCTCGCCCTTGGTGATGTCTTTTACTCAAGACTTTGGAAGGAACGGCTGGAGTCGATTCGGAAAGACCTTTCGAACCAGCTTCAGCATGCTGATTTTGCATTGGGTTCATTTTTCGCCGAAGTAGGGAACGATGTTTCCGCATTAGCGGCGAACGAGTTGGTCTGGACCAGAGATGACCGCGATTTTACCAGCTTCCTTGATGCCGACGAAGAGACCTTTGAATATCATATCAATGAAACCGAGCAGAGAATTATCGATGTTTTCAATAATTATCGCATGACACACCCCTATGTGAATTCGGTATACATGGGGAGGGAGAACGGCAGTTTTGTCCGGTCGCACAAGCGGGCGCGCCCCACCCGGTATGATCCCAGGGAACGACCGTGGTACGTCACGGCGAAGAACAATCCCGGCCGGGTGATGGAAACCGAGGCATATCCGTCGGTCACCACGTCCGATGTCAACATCGGTTTAGTGAAAGCCCTTGTTGATGGGGATGGTGCGGTGTACGGTGTCGTCGGCGTCGATGTGACGCTGGTGAATCTGACGAACTATATTTCAAATTTCAAGACCAGTCCCCCGGGGAAGATAATTCTTCTGGACAGAAAGGGGACGGTTCTGGCCGGCCTTACAAGAGAAATGCTCTTTAAAAATGTCAGTAATTATTCGGCTGCTCTTGCGAAAACACTTATGGAGACCGGACGGGAGCATCCTTCCGTAAGCATTGATGATGAAAAGTACTATGTTTTTTCGCGTTCTGCAATGCACCAGGACTGGAAGATAGCCGTCCTGATCCCTTCGGTAAACATCGAAGAGCAGATCATCGGTCAGATCATACTGACAATATCGGGATTGGCGATCGGCCTGGCGTTACTGAGCTTCCTCACCCTGGTGGGACTGAACATCTACGTGACGAAACCGTTGAAGCGGTTCATCGACGAAACGGACTACATTGCCAGGACATCGAATCTCGAGCGTCACATCGATATAACCTCCAAAGATGAGATCGGGGCGCTGGCCCGTTCTTACAACGACATGATCGACGCCCTCAGCTTCACTTACAAATCACTGAAAGATACGGAAACGGAGCTCATAGCGCACAGGGACCATCTTGAACAATTGGTCAATGAGCGTACATCGAGTCTCCAGGAGGCGAATGAACGGCTCTCGGCCGAGATAGAGGAGCATAAGCTGACCATGCTGGCGCTTGCCGTTGAAAAAGAGCGTGCCGAGGTTGCTGACCGGCTCAAGTCCGCCTTCCTGGCCACCATGTCGCACGAACTGAGAACGCCGCTGAACTCCATCATCGGGTTCACCGGCATCATTCTTCAGGGACTGGTCGGGCCGCTCAATGATGAACAGAAAAAACAGTTGAACATGGTGCGAGGAAGCGCACAGCATCTGCTTTCACTGATCAACGATGTTTTGGATATATCCAAGATAGAAGCGGGGCAGTTGCAGTTGTCCCATGAAGACTTTGACCTGCGCGGTGCCGTGGAAAAGGTCGTGGAGAGTACCCGCCCCATTGCGGCAAAGAAAGGTCTGAAACTGACCGGTACCTGTTCTGTCGACATTGGAACGATGAAAGGTGACGTCAGACGGGTGGAGCAGATACTGCTCAATCTGCTCAGCAACGCCATAAAGTTCACTGAAACGGGGTCGGTGACCGTACAATGCGAATCCGACGAAAGGAACGTAACCGTAAGGGTCATCGACACCGGCATCGGCATCAGGACCGAGGACATGGAAACCCTTTTCAAGGCCTTCAGACAAATCGATTCGGGAATAACGCGAAAGTATGAAGGCACCGGGCTGGGGCTTTCCATATGCAGGAGACTGGTGGAACTCATGGGAGGATCGATCTGGGTGACGAGCGAATGGGGTTCGGGGAGCACCTTTGGTTTTTCACTGCCGAAAGAGGGGGACGATTCGAATGAAACGGATACTGATCGTCGATGACAACGCCGCTGATCCGTACCTGCTCGAAGAACTCCTGAAGAGTTATGGGTCTTGACATGATATAGGCGGAAAACGGTCAGGACGCGTCAGAGCATTCCGATCAAGACACACGCCTTATTTCCCGAAATGGCACAGGGGGTAGACGCAGGTTTCGCAGTTGAGGCAGAAGCCTCCGTGTCCCAGGCGGGCGAGGTCGTTCCGTGTCATGTCGAGTCCCGCCAGGAGCCGGGGAAGAAGCACATCAAAACTGGTCGTCTTGAAATAGAGGGCGGCGGCGGGGACACCGATCAACTGAACCGGGCCAATCCGGCCGGTCAGTGTCATGGCTCCCGGCAGCAGCGGGCTTCCGTACAGGATATCCGTGGCGCCGGCATCAATGAGTCCCTGGCGGGTCACATCGTCGGGATCAACCGAGAGACCACCTGTCGTCACCAGAAGATCGATCCCCTCGCCGATCAGCGCGGTCGCTGATTCGGCAATGATTTCCCGGTCGTCGGGAACGATGCGGCTGTAAACGGTATCACACCCGAATCGCCCGAGCTTTGAACGGATCAACGGCTCAAAGCGATCTTCCACGAGGCCGCTTGCCACTTCCGTGCCCGTCACCAGAATGCCTGCGACTGCCTTTCGCAGCGGCAGCACGCGAAAGAGGGGATTCCCCTCGAGCACTCCCATGGCCTGATTGAAATACGGTTTTGAAAGGTACAGGGGTATCGCCCGCGTTGCGCCGATGGCGGAATCTCCGGCGACGACCGTCCCGTTTCTCCGTCCGGCACACATGACATCGGGGACCAGGTTGAAGGAAAAGAGACGTTCGGTATCGACAACCAGCAGCCCCTCCCGTTCCGCAAAAAAGGTCACCTTTCCCTCACTCGGCCTTTCGTCACGGCGCACCCCCTCTCCAGCCATGGCGGCGGCAAAGGCGACGGCGGCATCGTCCTCATGGACCCAGTTTTCATCGGGATGTGCCGTTTCCTTGACATAGACGCGTGCCCTTCCCATCTTTCTCAGCATGTCGATATCATCGGCCCCGATGACCTGATCGCGCCGGAATGCGGGTCCCTTTGTTTCAAAGGGGACGACCCGCGTCATATCATGAAGACCCGTCATTCCGAGTGCGTTCTCAAGGGGAACGGCCTTCAGGTCGGGAGCGGCCGGCTCGGCCGGGGCCTCCTGCTTCTGATAGGGGGTCTTACTGCGGCATCCCTTGCAGAGCTCCCCGTCCCTTTCGGGATATGCCTCGCCGCAGAGCGGGCAGAGGACGATCCGTTTCCCCTTTCTCCGCTTTTCGAGATATTCCGGCCGCATTGTTATCTTCTGCGCGCCCATGATCTGGTAACCCGCGTCCTTTATCTGATCGAGGAGCGCCTGCAGGTCCTGTTCTCTTTTCGGCTTCAGCTTCAGAAACCAGTTCTTGATCTCCGGCCAGTCGTCCAACCTGGACGCGTCGATAAAGACCCTGATTCCGTCTCCTGTATATTTGTCATAAAAGCTGACCGCGTACCGGCCGAAATCGACGACCTTGAGCCAACCGTTCCCGATAGTGCACGGTGTCAGGAGCTGGACCGCGTCGGGAAGACAGCTGGGCGTTTCGCAGATCACGTCGCAAAGGACGTTTTCCGGCATCCGGCTCCGCGCGAACTGGACCATGAAACCGCCGATGATGATCCCCGGTGCGACGCTTCCATGAAAGGATTTTACCAGGTGGATATATTCTTCAAAGGAATAGACACCTACATTCGCCATTTTTCAGCCTCCATGGAATCATAGAGCACGGATCGATCGAAGCCATGGTACCGGGTAAATCCGTATTTGAAATCTTCGTCCGATCCTCCCGGGTGGTTTCGGTCCTTCAGCATGAACTGGAGCATCCATTTCCTGACGATCTTTCCGTTCACGAGGGGAAGCACGTCATCGGCCAGAAAAAGCGCCTCATCGATGTCATGGGTAACATGAATGATCGGTATGGCGACTTGATTTCTCAGGTCTTTCAGCTCGTCGCGCATGTTCCTTCTCGTGTTGGCGTCAAGCGCCGAAAAAGGTTCGTCAAGAAGCAGTATCCGGGGCCTGCGGGCAAGGGCCTGGCAGATCGCGCACCGCTGCCGCTCGCCGCCGGAGATCTCGTGCTGCCTGCGATCCCTGAGATGCCATATGTCAAAAAGCTTCAGCAGACGCACGACCTCATCCTTTGAATGGGCGGCGAAGGCCACGTTCTTGTAAACGTTGAGATGGGGGAACAGGGTATAATCCTGAAAAACAAATCCCAGGGACCGTTCCTGGGGAGGACGCATTATGCCCTTCGCGGAATCGAACCATACCTCTCCGTTATAGGAAATCGTGCCGCCGTCTGGCCGTTGCAGTCCGGCGATCATTCGTATGATGGTGGTTTTTCCCGCGCCCGAGGGTCCCACGAGGGCCAGGACCCTGCGGTCATCGCAGGAAAAGGCCACGTCAACCTCGAAGTGGGGCAGTTGTTTGGTGATATGAACTTTAAGACCCATAAAGACTGCTCCTGGTGAGCCGGTTGATGATCAGCAGAAAGATGTAGCTGATGGGGACCAGTATCAGGCACATCATGCCGGCTTCATGGTAATTGAGGGCTTCTACCGCTTCATAGATGGCAATGGAGGCCACTCTGGTCTCGCCCGGGATGCTTCCACCGACCATGAGAATGACGCCGAATTCTCCCATGGTATGGACGAACACGAGTATCGCCGAGGCCGCCACTCCCCCCAGGGCGTTGGGAATGATGACCTTGAAGAATGTCGCCAGAGGGGAAAGACCGAGCACGTAGGCGGATTCGAGGAGACGACGGTCGATCTTTTCAAAGGCCGTCTTCATGGGCTGTATGGCGAAGGGAAAGCTGTATATGATCGAGGCGAACACGATACCCGCGAAGGTAAAGACGAAGGGCGACGCCGTGACCGCTTCCCAGATCCGGCCCAGCGCGCCCTTAGGTCCCATGACCACAAGCAGGTAGAATCCCAGCACCGTGGGAGGCAGGACCATGGGAAGGTTGAGCAGGGCCTCGAAGAACGATTTTCCGCGAAAACGGAAATAGACGAGAAGGTAGGCAAGCGGCGCCGACAGAATGATCAGTATCAATGTCGAGAAGACAGCCAGCTTCACCGAAAGTATAAGGGGCAGAAGGTCCATTTACTTATACCCGTACCGCTCCTTCACCGCCCGGGCCTCATCGGATGTCAGAAATTCAGCGAATCGCTCGGCCGCTTTCCTGTTGCCCGTCCCTGTGAGCACGCAGGCGGCCTGAATAATGGCGGGAGCTTCCGGGATCATAAAGAAACACCCCTTTTTGCCGTCTTCCGAGAGTGCCGAGGAATAGGCGCAGAATCCGATATCCGCCGCTTCGGTGCAGGCGTATTGAAAGGCCTGCGCGACCGTCTGAGGGAACACGAACTGGGCCTTGTGCGGATCCCACAACCCGGCGCTTTTGAGCGCGTTCATGGCGGCCGTGCCGTAGGGAGCGGTTTCCGTGTTGGCAATCGCGATCTTCCGCACGTCTTTTCGTTTCACGACCTCCCGCCAGTCGGCGGCCCCGCAGAGTTCCTTTTTAGCGGTCCAGAGGACGACGCATCCCTTCGCATAGACGAATGGTTTGTCGGCAAGGCCCTGTTCATATAGAAGAGCGGGCCGTTTCTCGTCGGCCGCGAGAAAGAGATCGTATGGCGCGCCTTTTATGATCTGGCTGTAAAGCTTGCCCGTGGACGTATAGGTCGCGTCAACGTCGACTCCCGTTTTGTCCTCGAACATCCGGACAAGTTCCTGTGACGGGAGAATGAAGTTCGCCGCGACGGCGACGATCAGCCTTTCTCCCGCCCAGACCGAAGAGAGAGAGAAGAAAATGATAATGAGTACGGTGCTTACCGTTGTATACAACCGGCGTGTGACTGAATGATTATTCATCGCGATCACCTCCATG
The DNA here is from genome assembly GCA_016933965.1 of Deltaproteobacteria bacterium. Classification (NCBI taxonomy): domain Bacteria; kingdom Pseudomonadati; phylum Myxococcota; class Myxococcia; species Deltaproteobacteria bacterium. The sequence goes on from JAFGTS010000002.1 coordinate 40,966, forward strand.
CCCCGAATGATATCGTCGGAGAATCAGGCCGTGGGAGTTTCCTGCGAATCTCAACACAGGGGATTCTATACCGGAATAACAAGGGGTCGTCAAAGAAATTATGTTATTTTTAACATACATAAAAAGGGTACATGCTCCTGCCGGCCGTAATGCCGGGCTTTCCATTTCACGCCCTGATCTATCTGTTCATGGATGGAGTAACCAGGATAGGTAACGGGGCGGGGATCCTTCCGGTCCCCGCCCCGTCCATTATTAGAGTTTTTCCAGATTCACGGCGCACGCCTTGTATTCGGCCGTCAGTGTGGCCGGATCGAAGACGGGGTTCGTCAGCCAGTTCGCACAGGCCTCCCGGAAATGAAAGGCCATCCATACCATACCCGGCGGCACCTGTTCCGTTACGTTAGCCCGGACCTTCACGTCGCCGCGGCGGGATCTGACCCTGATGATCTCCTGGTTCCTGATGCCGAGCCGTTGTGCGTCGGCCGCCGAGATATCGGCCGTTTCCTCGGGGAGCAGGAAATCCATGTCGGCGCGGCCGGTCTGCGTCCTGGTGTGATACTGATAGAGCCGTCTTCCCGTGCTGAGCACGAAGGGATAGTCGCTGTCGGGAACTTCCGCCGGCGGTGTCCAGTCCACCGGATTGAACTGGCCGAGTCCGCAGGTGAACTTGCCTTCCTTGTGAAGGAAGCAGGTTCCCGGATGCTCCTCATCGGGACAGGGCCACTGCAGGCCGTCCTTCTCGATCCTCCGGTACTTGATACCCGCGAGAGAAGGCGCGAGGACCGAGATCTCATTATCCCATATCTCGCCGGCGCTTTCGGATTTCCATTCATGTCCCATCCGGCGGGCCAGTTCCCTGAATATCCACCAGTTCGGACGGGCGATGCCCGGCGGTTCACTGACCTTCCGCACGCGGTTGACCCGGCGTTCACTGTTCGTGAAGGTGCCGTTATCCTCGCACCAGGCGGCGGCCGGGAAAATGACATCGGCGAATCGTGTCGTTTCGGTCGGAAAGATATCCTGGCACACGATAAATTCGGCAGCCGAAAGCTCCTCCTCCACCTTGGCGATGTCGGGCTCGCTGTTCGCCAGATTTTCTCCGAAAATGTAGAATGCCTTTACTTCCCCGCTTTTCAGGCCCTCCATCATCTGGGGGATCATCAGGCCGTTCTTGCCGGGGAGGTTCTCCACGCCCCAGGCCTTTTCGAACTTGGCGCGACTGTCGGGATTGGTGATGGCCTGGTAGCCCGGAAAGACATTGGGGAGCGCGCCCATGTCACAGGCGCCCTGCACATTGTTCTGGCCGCGAAGCGGGTTGACGCCGCCGCACTCTTTGCCCATGTTTCCCAGAAGCATCTGAAGATTGGCCGTGGACATGACGTTATTCTTGCCACAGGTGTGCTCGGTGATGCCGAGGGTATAGCAGAGCATGCAGGATTCGGCTGCTGCCAGCCGGTGGGCCACGTCACGTATCATGTTCTCGGAAACGCCGGTGATCTCCGCGGCCCTTGCCGGCGGATATTCAAGCACCTTCGCTTTCAGTTCCTCAAAACCGACGCAGCATGACGAAACAAACTCCTTGTCGTAGAGCTTCTCGGTGATGAGAACGTTCATGACGCCGTTCAGGAATGCGATATCCGATCCCACCGCGATGGGGACATGGAGCGTGGCGAAGTCGACGAGGGGCTGTTTCCGGGGGTCCACCACGATCAGCTCAGCCCCGTTGAGAACGGCGTTCTTGAGGAAGGTCGCCGCCACGGGGTGCGCCTCGGTCATGTTGGTGCCGATACAGAGAAACATCCGCGCCCTGCTGAACTCTTCAAAGGAATTGGTCATTGCACCGGAGCCGAAGGATGCCGCCAGACCGGCGACAGTCGGAGCGTGTCAGGTACGGGCACAATGATCGATATTGTTCGTTCCCAGCACCGACCGGAAGAGTTTCTGCATCTGGTAGGAATCTTCGTTGATGCTTCGGGCGCAGCTGACGCCGGCGATGGCGTCGGGCCCGTATTTTTCCTTGATCTCCTTGAATTTACCGGCGACGAGGTCCAGCGCTTCGTCCCAGGAGGCTTCCCGGAAATCGCCGTTCTCCTTGATGAGAGGTGTGGTCAACCGGTCCTCGGAGTAAATGAAGTCATAGGCGAAGCGCCCCTTGACGCACAGGCGCCCCTTGTTCGGCGCACCGTCCTCGACGGCCGTCACTTTCGCGATTTTCCCTTCCTTGTTGATATGAAGCCAGAGCTGGCAGCCGACACCGCAATAGGGGCAGGTGGTGCGCACTTTCGTCAGTTCCCAGGGGCGCCCCTGGTATCTCGATTTCTTTTCAATAAGGGCGCCGACGGGGCAGACCTCAACGCACTGACCGCAGAAGACGCAGTCGCTGTCAAAATAGGTCTGGTCTGTTCCCGCGACGATCTTTGAATTGACACCGCGGTACCCGTAACTGATCGCCCGGTTGACCATGACCTCATTGCAGGCCTGAACGCACCGGCCGCAGAGGATGCAGCGGGTGAAGTCACGAATTATGAAGGGGTTTTCATCTTCCTTCGGATATGGCTGCGGGGTGATGGTGAAAGATATGTCGGTGATCCCGTACCGATAGGCCAGGTCCTGAAGACGGCAATTGCCGTTTTTCTCACAGGTAAGACAGTCGTGGTTGCCGCTGGCCAGGAGTAGTTCGATGGTCATTTTCCTGGACCGACGGACCCGCTCGGATTCGGTTTGTATGTCCATGCCGGCGGCAGCGGGGGTACTGCAGGCGGCTACAAGCGACCGCGCTCCCGCGACCTCAACCACGCACATACGGCATGCACCCGTCGGTGTGGTACCTTTCAGATAACAGAGCGTCGGTATGTCGATCCCCGATTCCGTCGCAACATCGAGGATTGTCTGACCGGGCTCGAACTCAACACGTTTCCCGTTCAATTGTAACGTTGCTGTGGCCATGTTTTCACCTCAATACCTGATCGGTTTCAAAATGACTTGGTTCCGTAACTAGTGAAAAACCAAGGATAATGAGCATCGCTCATCTGAAATTGGAGGCTCTGCATTCCATAAAATACTTATGATGATCCCACGATTCGTATGTCGACGATGACATAAGTCAATATTGACATATTGTCAAGTTTTTATCGCGGCGGGAGTACATCTTTTGAGGGGTTGTTCGATGGATACGATACATTCGTCTGCCTGACCACAGATCTTGATGAAGCTACCACGGCTCAGCCGTTCAAGAGGCAGCGGAAGTGTTGATTTTCTGATTCTAACAACCTATTCTACATTTTTACTCGATGTCTGCCGGAAAGTAGTATGACTCTTATTCTAAATGTGGTAATTTTCTCACGTTTCAAGTGAGGCGTTTGATGCATGATACCTGACGCCCAAATCTTCTTTCAAGGAGCCGGTATGATGGAAACAGTGCATGAAAAACTCTCGAAGCGTCTGGATAAACTGCCGATCCCCTATCCGGCAACAGCCTCTGGTGTGGAGGTCAGGATCCTGGAAAACTGGTTCACCGAGAAAGAGGCGGAGATAGCCCTTGCCATGAACGGCTTTCCCGAATCTGTTAACGCGATCGCCGAGCGCCTGGCCATGGATACCGAAGTGTTGGCGCCTCTTCTCGATGCAATGGCCTCCAAGGGGGTCATCTTCCGGATCGCCAAGGGAGAGAAACGCCTCTACAACCTTGTCCCACTGGCGGAAGGGATGTGGGAGTTCCACATCAACGCAAATACACCGGACGATGTCCGGACCCTGCGGACCTACTTCGACGAGTTCATGCGGAAGGGCTGGTACGGCACCCCGACGAGCCAGCATCGGATCATCCCCATTTCGGAGAGCCTGTCCGCCGACATGGAGATCCTGAGCTATGAACTGGCGGAAGAGATCATCAAGGCACAGACGAAGATCGCCGTTGCCCCCTGCATCTGCAGAAAGGAAGAACGGATGTTGGGCGGGGGGTGTGATCATCCCTTAGAGACCTGCATGGCCTTCGGCGCAGGGGCCTATTTCTACATCGACAACGGCCTCGGCAGGGAGATCTCGCAGGCCGAGGCCCTGACCATTCTCAAGGAAGGCATGGATTGCGGGCTCGTTCTCCAGCCGGGCAACGGTCAGAAGGCCTGGAACATGTGCATGTGCTGCGGGTGCTGTTGCGCGCTCCTGAAAACGCTGAAGAAGATGGAAAAGCCCGCGGCAGTGGCCCACACAAATTTCTACGCCTCGGTGCTGGCGGATGAATGTACCGCATGCGGTGTCTGTGAGGAAAAGTGCCCCATGGAGGCGATCCGGGTTACGGATGACGTTGCGGTGGTGAACCGGGATCGGTGCATCGGCTGCGGCGTCTGTGTGGGTGCCTGCGCGTTCGACGCCGTCAAGCTCCACAAGAAAGACGTTGCCGACCGGTATATACCGCCCGGGGATGTGGTCGAAATGCAGACCCGCATCGCAAAGGAACGCGGACTTTTATAAGGCTCCGGCGGGCGGAGAACTGCCGCTCCGCGTATTCCTCAATTCCAAAGCGATTTCCAAGGACTTGAAGGTAGATGGGACTTCTCCCTGGAATTTTGGGATCAAGCGTAGTTCCTATATTTCCATTAAACTCAACCAGCTTACTGTGCCCGCAGATCATCAGACACAGTAAGAAGGAGGTAATGCCCTGTGTTCAATTAAAAGATTATCCTGTATTCTCTGCCCGGAGGTATCCGCCTCGATCATAATGCATCATCTCGATCCGCGCGGCTTCCCTGTCACACATTAAATTCCTTTCTGATCTCCTGATAAAGTTCGAGTTTCTTTACCTTTCCTATAGGTGTCAGCGGAAGCATGGGCCGGATGATAATATCCTCGGGGATCTTGAAATTGGAAAGTTTATCCTTCAGAAATTCCTTGATGGCTTCCGGTGTGGGCTCTTTTCCCGGATTCGGCATGATGTAGGCACGGCCGACCTCGCCCCATTTTTCATGGGGACGCCCCAGAACCGCCGCCATCATGACATCCGGATGCTTGCAGATCACGTCCTCGATCTCCGGGGGATACACATTCTCACCGCCCCGGATGTACATCTCCTTTTTCCTGCCGACGATGATGAGATAACCATCCTCGTCAAGCTGCCCCATATCCCCTGTGTGGAGATAGCCATCGCGGTCGAACACCCGGGCATCGTCATCGGGTCGTTGCCAGTATCCTTTCATGACCATGTCACCCTTGATGCAGATCTCGCCAACTTCTCCCTGCGGCAGGATATTTTCGTCGAAGTCTTTGATGACCAGGTCAACTCCCGGAATAGGCTTGCCGACGGAATAGGTCAGTTTCTCCGTCCCGTCATCGGGATGGGTGTAAGTGACGGCGCCGCTCACCTCTGTCAGGCCATAGGCGTTTCGCGGGATAACCCCGAGCTTGTCTCTGAACGCCACGATCAGCTCGGAAGGGCAGGGCTGGGCGGATACAATGGAAATCTTCAATGAACTCAGATCATATTTGTCCGCGTTGGGGTGCATCAGTTCCATGGCATACATGACTGGGACCTGGCCGAGTGTCGTCGCTTTTTCGGCATCGATCAACCGGAGCGTTTCCTCCGGATCGAACATGTCCATCATGACGACCTTGTTCCCTATGTTGGCATTGCAGACGATTCCCATAACGGCGCCACCCGCGTGACTGAAGGGGAGGTTTAGCAAAAGGATGTTTCCTTGATAATAATCAGCTGCTTTGATCTGGGCGTCTGTCAGGGAAATGAGATTTTTGTGGGTCAGCATGGCGGCCTTGGGGATGCCGGTTGTTCCCGATGTGTAAATGAATATAGCGGGGTCATCCTCGTTGACGGCATCCATCGCGCTTTTCAGTGCCGCCGGGTCGGGCTCGGCCAGGAACTCCCGGTAGAACGTGGTTCCCTCCCTTTTCTGGTCCATGCAGACAACATGCTTGAGCGTGGGTGTTTCATCCCGAACGCTCTCCAGATTGGCCATGAAGTCAGAACCCATGAATTCAGTTGGGAGGAAAAGAGCGGTTATCCCGGAATCATTCAGAAAGAATTTCAGTTCCGGCGCCGTCGTCCGTGGGCTTAAGGGAACACCGATAGCGCCGATCTTGGCCGCTCCGAAGAAAGCAAAAACAGCTTCTGGCCACAGAGGACTGTATATGCCGATCCGGTCGCCGCGCCGGACGCCCGCATTGAGAAGACCAATTGCCACTCGGTCCGTCTCTTCATCATATTGACCGAAGGAGATCCGGCGTTTCTTGAATACCAAGGCCTCCTCATTCGGTATATCCCTACCATGCTTCTTCAAAAAGTCTCCTATAACCATGTCGTCCCGTCCCCCTTCCTCGTTGATCATGATCCGTTAAGATTCATTTTGTGTGTGCATTGTTTTTCATTGATGCATGTTTCGCAACATTCTCCATAGATTCAGGGCGCTGTCAGCCGCCATTTCAGTACCCACGCCGCGTCCTCCCGCATCCGCTCCCACGAGGTATAACCCTTCAACAGGTGTTTGATTGGACGGTCGGTCCTTTCCCACCTGTCGCCTGTTCTGGGCCACACCGATGACTTCGCCGGTCCACCTCCCCGAGATCTTTGAGATGTAACGGGTATCAGTGCGAATTTTCCAGACGGTGTGCCTGTCTATTTCAGGAAACAGATCACGCATGGTGTTCTCGATGCGATCAAGCACTTCTTCACAGATCGCTGAGACCTGGTCATGTTCATCAAGTTCGGCAGGTGCCAGTGAACCCGCCAGTACTACCTGACACCCGGATGGTGCGAGGCCCGGATCGGCAGCGGAAGGCACAGGTACAAATATGGCGGTCTGCCGTTCCACCAGCTTTTTATCTCTGAAATCGGGGAAATAGCAGAAGAGGTGCGGTCTGACCACCTGCGCGTTCAAGGCATACTTTACACTGGCGGCACCAAAGGACAGGCGCAGGTCGTCGGCCATGGACAGGTATGTGTCGGGAAAATGATCCCTGCCGGCCAGGGCGATGCTTTCCTTGATACCATTGTTGCTGATAACGATATCCGCCGGGATGAAACCGCCCGCCTCCACTCCTCTTACCCGGTTGTCCTCTACAACTATCTTTTGCACCGGAGTGGAGTAGCGAACCTCCCCGCCATGGGCCTGGAGCGCGTCCAGGTACGCTGTCGGTATCGCCCGCATTCCGCCGACAGGGTAACACAGGTTGTGCTTTTCGGCCTGACTGGAAAAGCATAGGATAAATTCTCCCGCTGATGCAGCACGACGGGAAACACACATATACATGCCTGTAAATCCGTCCAGAACGCGGTTCAGTTGCTCATCGTCAACGAAACGTGCCATATAGTCGGATAAGGAAGTACGGTCCAGAATCTCCATCTCTTCGGCAGAGTGATCACGGACGAAGTCTTTAAAAAGGGCGTGAGCTCCCTCCTGGTTCCCGGGCAATACCCCTATTTCCTCAAAGAATCTTTGCAGAAATCTTTCTTCAACTATGTCTTGGGCCAGGACGGCGGTACGTCCGCCGGTGCTGAACTGCATTGCCGGTTCCAGTGACGTGAACTTTATGTGCGCTCCCACAATGTCCGCAATTTCACCCAGGGGACCTTTGTCACCCCGTGCGAGCCAGTGCACACCGGTATCATAGACATAACCTTCTTTTTCAAAGCTTGTGGCCTTACCGCCCGGATAACTGTTCCTTTCCAGGACAGTGACTTCCATCCCTTCCCTGGATAATAACGCAGCTATACTTGAACCGCCTATGCCGCTTCCGATGATCACTGCCTTTTTGCCCCGGATGTTCCCTGTCATCGTAACCTCCTTATGATTAAATGGGATGGTCATTTTCCCCCTGCACCATATAGAACTTGAGATCAAGAATGATGCCCTCGTAAAAGTTGTAAAGGGCAGTATATGAAACGCTTCTCAGCAAGCTCCAGGGGCACGGCACACACCCCCTCGGGAATGAGGCGTGCTTTTACGTACGTCTCAATGACGAAGGGTTAATCCGGTTTCCCTATATGAACGTGCGAAGCTGTCTTATCTTTTGAAGACGTTTAATGTCCGGGATAGGGACTTTCGATCAGGAAAATCAAAAGACCTGCTTTCCCCCTCTTGTATCAGATTTTCCTGTGACTGATTTTCTTTAAATCACTTTCTTCACAGGGTTGTCAAATATAAAGAACATACGTACTGTTTCTCCAAAATGCATGATTTCATGGAAATACATACATTGAGCGATAAGGCCGTTTGAAAAACTTGTAACTGGACTCACCAACCCGCACGATCCCTGCTTTTCTCATTGCTCCTGAGAAGTTCGGGGTGTAAAAAGCATATGACGCCGATCTCGAAAACAATAAGATAGGGAGTGACGTCGGATAAAGCCGGATTGCTTCTGCCGATCGAATGGTCACAACATCAACGCTGACAGATTTTCAAATACTTACGCAAGGAGATGATTCATGAAGATCCTGGCCATCAACGCAAGCCCCCACCGGGACAAAGGCAACACTGCCCTGATACTGAACCCGTTTCTTGACGGCATGAGAGAAGAGGGTGCCGAGGTCGAGGTTCTCTATACAATGAAAATGGACATCAAGCCGTGCCTTGGCTGCCTCAAGTGCTGGACCAGGACGCCGGGTGCCTGCATCCAGAAGGACGATATGAAGGAAGTGCTGCCCAGGATCAAAGCAGCCGATGTCATGGTCTTTGCCACGCCGCTTTACTGGGACGGGGTTTCCGGACCCATGAAGATGTTCATGGACCGGATGACGCCGTTGGGCCAGCCGTTCATCATTATGCGGGAGGGGAGGGATCGCCACCCGGTCAGGGAGGGATATGGCCATGGTAAGATTGTGGTCGTCTCGACGTGCGGCTACTTCGGTATCGAGAACTTTGACGCGATGATCACGCATTATAAGGCGGTGGCGATAAACCTTGAGCGGGAGTTTGCCGGCGCGCTCCTTCGCCCCAACGCCCAGTCGATCCAGCCGATGATGATGATGGGGATGGGCGATCAATTTACCGAGATCTTTGCGGCGGCAAAGAGGGCCGGGACGGAACTTGCCCGCAACGGGGAGATGCAAGAGGCGACGCTCTCGGTCATCGGGCGTGACATCATGGATGTCGGAACCTTCATGAACAATGCCAACAAATATTTTACCAAGGTGCTGGAAGACCTGAAGAAATAAAGGATCCGGCACAGTATCGGACCGCTGGATCTTACCACCCGCCCGGCAACATCAGGAGATATTCACCAACGTTCGCCAGGCAGGATGACATCCCCCTGGAAGTAGTGTCGAGGGCAATCTTTTCCACCGGACTATTGTGAAAAAATATGCCGTCCAAGTCGGTAAGCCCCGGTACTGACGGCCTGGCTCAACCGGGCGGTTTGCAGGCCGGACTGACCGGGGCTTGTCCTCATCCGGTTCCGTTCTTATCCATTCCGTGGAATGTCCCCCTTGCCCTTGGTAACCGTGATTTCGATCTACTCACTCATGAGGATGTCGGCGGCCCTTTCCGCGTCCTCCGCAGTGTCGAAACTGATGTATATAATGAATCTCGGACCAATGACGGCCGCGGACAAGCCATGGAGGTTGATCCCGGCCGCTGCGATCTTTTTCGTCATATTATAGGCAACGCCCGGCTTGTTATCTCCCTCAACACGCAGTGATTTAATACTGCTCGTCACGTTAAAGCCGAGGGTGGCGGCTGCGGCAACCTCGACATCCCCGCGCAGAGGGGTAACAAAGACAACGCCGGTGCCTGGTTTTTCCGGAGCCCTCCTGGCAATAATGAAGTCAAGGTCCGCGCCCGAATCCGTCAGGCCGGAGAGTATGTTCGCCAACCCTCCGGGTTCATCCTTGATGGCGGCAGCCCACACGTCCACTCGATCGACTATTACATTCATCATCTCACCCTCCTTGTTTGTGTTCTCAATGTTCTTTTTTTACCATTCCCTCCCTACTTATGGCAGCATGCCTCGTTTTATTGATCTCAGGCTGATCCTTATTTTCCCTGAACCATCTTGGTTATTTCGACCACGACTTCCGGGTTTGCCAGTGTCATGACATCGCCGACATCCGTGCCATTGGAAATAGCGCTCAGCACGCGGCGCATGATTTTCCCCGAGCGGGTCTTGGGCATGTCGGAGACGATCCAGACCTTTCTCGGTCGTGCGATCGCTCCGATCTCTGTTACCACCGCGTTTTGGATCCTCCCGGCAAGCTCGTCGCTTGGAGTGAAGCCGGGCTTCAGGGCAACGTACAGATCGGGTTCCTTTCCCTTCACTTCATGTTTGACGGGAACAACGGCAGCCTCCGCCACCTCTTCTATGATCATGGCGGCTGATTCGATTTCCTTGGTTCCAAGCCTGTGACCTGAAACATTAATAACGTCGTCAATCCTGCCGAGAATGCGCACATATCCATCGGCGGCCACAACGGCGGCGTCACCCGTCATGTATGGCCAGTCCTGCCATCTCTTGCTCGCGGAGTCTTTACAGTATCTTTCATAATACTGGCTGACGTAGCGATCCCTGTCGCGCCATATGGTCTGGAAACTGCCGGGCCAGGGGTTCTGTATGCAGATGTTACCCGCCTTGCCGGTGCCGGGAGGGACAACGTTACCGTCGTCGTCATACACGATGGGGTGAATGCCCGGTACCCCCGGGCCCGCGCTGCCGGGCTTCATGGGTTTGATCGCCGGCAATGTGCTGCAGAGGAAGCCGCCGTTTTCCGTCTGCCACCAGGTGTCAACGATGGCCGCTTCGCCTTTGCCCACCGTGTAGTAATACCATTTCCACACTTCGGGCTCGATGGGCTCTCCCACGGTGGTCATGTGCTTGAAGTGGTAATCGTATTTTTGCGGCTCGTCGGGGCCGAGCTTTCTCAAGGCGCGGATCGCGGTAGGCGCGGTGTGGAATATGTTGACATCCAGGTTCTGGGCGATCCGCCAGGGCCTTCCCGCGTCCGGGTAGTTCGGGACACCTTCGTAGATCACGGTGGACGCGCATATCGCCAGTGGGCCGTACACGATATAGGAATGCCCGGTGATCCATCCTATATCCGCCAGGCACCAGTAAACGTCTTCGGGGTGAATGTCCTGGACGTACTTGGACGTCCCGGCCACATAGGCGAGATAGCCGCCCGTGCTGTGCTGCGCCCCTTTGGGCTTTCCCGTCGTACCGCTGGTGTACATGAGAAACAGCGGGGCCTCCGCGGGCATGGGCACAGGGTCGACGATTTTCCCGAAGTGGTCTTTGAGCAGATCGTTGATGATGAAATCACGGCCCTGGACCAGGGGTGTCTGCGACGAGTACTTTCCGGGATATCGTTGCCATATGAGGACTTTGTCCACCTTCTGGTTTTCGCCCGCAGCCTCGGCGACGGCGATGTCCGCTTTTTCCTTGTGGTCGATGAGCTGGCCGGCCCTGTAATAGGCATCCATGGTAACCAGAACGCTGCTTGCCGAATCAACGACCCTGTCGGCGCATGCCTTGCCGCTGAATCCCCCGAAGACCTGCGAGTGGATGACGCCGAGGCGCGCGCAGGCCAGCATGGAAATGGCGAGCTCAGCCACCATAGGCATGTGAAGAGTGACAGTATCCCCGGCCTTCAGCCCGCAGAAATCCTTAAGTATGGCCGCGAACTCGTTTACCCTGACGTAAAGCTCCTGGTACGTGATATGTTCAATTTTTTCATTTTCAGGTTCCGGAACGAAGTGGATCGCCGTCTTGTTCTTGTTTTTGTCGAGGTGCCTGTCGATGCAGTTGTAGCTCGCATTAATCCTGCCGCCGACGAACCACTTCCAGCAAGGTGCGTCGCTTGTGTCAAGCGTGGTATGCCAGTACTCGTGCCAGGTGAGAAGGTCGGCATACTCCTTGAAGCAGTTTGGAAAATTTTCCAGGCTGAAACGCTCGTAGACTTCCGGATCCGTCATGTTCGCCTGGGCGATAAACTGAGCAGACGGATAAATGAACTCCTCTTCCCCCCAATGTACTGCAATTTCAGCTTCTGAAGTTTCCGCCAGGTCTTTTTCTTTTTTGCTCATACGATAACCCTCCTTTCTTATTTTTGAAGAAAGCATGACCCCTCTGAAGGCCTGGAGCCTGCGCAGAGAGTCATAATGATTTCAGCCGCCTGAAACACAAAACCCTGCCTCTTCTCAGAAGCAGGGTTTTGATAATAAACCATGACATCACCCTTTCAGGAAAGGGTTTAAAAGTGTGATCAGTTTCTCAGGGAATTTTAATGATATATTTATGCTTCTTGTGCATCAGTAAGTCAATAAGATATTTTGTGATGTTTTTTATCTCCTTAATTGTCAATATTATGAAATCCCCCGCAGAATACCCCGTCTTGTTGACGGGGACAAATGTGGAGCGGGGGTAAGAGGGATGCGATCCCCCTCATTTAAATTTCTTGGATGCCCCGCCCTGTGGGTGGGGTAATTCACTTAAAACCAGAAATAACCTTGACATTGGATCTCAGGTTGATTATATATGCGCTGTTGCGCAGATATGCATATAGGTTTCGGGAGGTGAACATGCAGGATGAAGCAAATCTATTCAAGGTCTTGAGCGATCCGACCAGGCTCAGGTTGGCGGTATTGCTGGCTTTCAGGGGTGAGACCTGTGTGTGTATGTTATCCCAGGCACTCAACGAACCTGACTTCAAGGTGTCGCGTCACCTCGGAATCATGCGCTCGGCGGGGATGGTCGAAGCCCGGCGCGAAGGAACATGGATGCATTACAAGCTAACTAAACCGAGGCATCGCCTGGAAGAATGCCTCCAGATGTGTTTTCGCAACTGCCTGGCTGATCACAAAGCGGTCCAGACTGATTTGAAACGTCTGGAGAAGGCAACCTGTGTCGCGTGAAGAGTAAGGACAGATGAAGAAGAAAGTCAGGATCCTGTTTCTTTGTACAGGCAATTCATGCCGAAGTCAGATGGCCGAAGGATGGACCAGACACCTCAAAAATGACTCCATCGAGGCGTATTCGGCAGGAATAGAGAAGCACGGCCTAAATCAACGGGCTGTCAAAGTCATGGCCGAGGCTGGAGTGGACATAAGTAACCACAAATCGAAGATTGTGGCAGATCTGCCAACAATGCATTTCGACTATGTAGTGACGTTGTGCGGACATGCCCATGAGTCATGCCCATTCTTCCCCGGTACAGCGAAAATCATACACGTCGGGTTCGATGATCCGGCCAGCCTGGCGGCGGATGTAAGGACCGAGGAAGAGGCCCTCGTTCATTATCGGCGAGTCCGGGACGAAATCAAGGCGTTCGTGGAGACACTGCCGGAAGCCTTGGACAAGATTAAAAATCATGAAGGACAAGACTATGAACTGCAATTGTGAGAAAAAGGAAAAACAAGATACACGAAACACTGTTCGCGAGGAATATGGCAACATCGCGAAACAGAGAAGCTCCTGCTGCGGACCATCGCGTTGCTGTGGTGGATCATCGGCTGACCTGAAGGCGGCGGCGGTCGGATATAGCAATGAGGATCTCTCCCATCTCCCTGATGGAGCGAACATGGGGCTGTCCTGCGGCAATCCGACGGCGATTGCGTCGCTCAGACCCGGAGAAGTTGTGCTTGACCTTGGATCAGGTGGCGGCTTCGATGTTTTTATTGCCGCACGCAAGGTTGGTGCGTCGGGTCACGTGATCGGCGTTGACATGACTCCGGATATGATAGATACGGCCCGGCGCAATGTAGAATCTTTCAGGAAGTCCAGCGGCCTGGACAACGTCGAATTCCGCCTGGGCGAGATCGAGCACCTGCCGGTGGCAGACGCAAGTGTTGACGTGGTGATATCCAACTGCGTTATAAACCTTTCGCCGAACAAGGCCCAGGTATGGCAGGAGATCGCACGCGTTTTGAAGCCGGGAGGGCGGGTTTCCGTATCGGACATGGCACTCACTCAACCTCTGCCCGATGCCATCCGTGAGTCCGTTCAGGCGCTTGTCGGCTGTATCGCTGGAGCCGTGCTTGTCGAAGACACAAGAGAAATGGTCCGATCGGCGGGACTGGTCAATGTCGTCTTCGAGACAAAATTGGACTATATCGACCGGATGACCGAGTGGCGTG